>JAEWOM010000183.1 GCA_023399675.1 Bacteroidota bacterium | reverse complement strand
GCAGTATACATCGGAGTCGGTCATTAAATTTCCTATTCTGAAAGCAAACGTTTACCTCGTCCGAATTTTGGCCGATACCAACGAAAACGGCAATTGGGACGTCGCCGATTTAAGTACCGGAACATTTGCGGAAGACGCCTTTGTTTTCTATAAAGGCATTAACGTTCGTCCGCTGTGGGAAATTCGCGAAGAATGGGATTTAACAGATACGCGCAAACTCGATCCCTCAACCATTCCAAAACCTGAAGTGAAAGCGCCGGTGCAACAGGACGAGGACGAACTTCCGGATCCTGACCTCAACCTCGGCAATCCTAACCTCAACAACTCTCCTTTTCAGCGGTAATGAAAAAAATTTTGATTATTAGCCTGACTGTACTGCTTACTTTCGGATTAATACAACTTATCCCGGTTGACAGAACAAATCCGCCGGTTGCACAAAATGAAAATTTTGTCCAAAATATGAAGACCCCGCAAAAAATTGAAGGCCTGTTGCGAAATGCATGTTACGATTGCCATTCAAATGAAACAGAATATCCGGGATATGCATACGTCGCACCCATTTCGTGGTCGGTAAAACATCATATAAATGAAGGTCGTGAACACGGAAATTTCTCCGTTTGGGGAAAATACGGTAAAGAAGCACAGGAAACGTTTATTCAGCGCTCCATTTCCACCATTCAGGATCGTTCAATGCCGCTTCCCGGTTATATTGCGCAGCATCCTGAGGCCAACCTTACCGATGCGGAAAGAAAACTGCTTACCAACTATTTCGAAAACTTACTGTTACAGCTAAAACAGCGGTAAAGAAGATAGAAAGCCCTCCAAGAACGCCCTTTGGGAATCAAATGCAATTTCCTCCGGATTTATTTGATCTTTTCTGATCCATATTCCTTCTGAAATTTCAGAAATCTCCGCGGTAAACTCGAATTTTTCCTTGATTTCATAACTGTAGAATAAATCCAACGTGTTGTAGTCAATTCCTTTGTAATGATATACATTCGGTAAACTTGCCTCTTATTTCAATCTCGATATATCGAGTTTAACCTGAAGTTCCTCGTCTATTTCGCGGATGCAGGTGCTTTCTGCCGATTCTCGCGGATCGACAAATCCACCGGCAAGATCGAGTTTTCCTTTTTTCGGTTCCTGATTTCGCCGTGTAAAAAAGATCTCATCTCCGTACGTAAGTACCACGGCTACCGCACCGGCCACATTATGGAATAGCGTGAAGCCACAACTGCAGCTCCATTTCTTTTCGCCGTCCCATGTGATCTGTTCTTTTCCACACTGCGGACAGAACTTCAGTTGCTGCATCTACGAAATATTTCTTGGATGATAGTTGAGAATAACTTCACGGAGTTCCTCGGTCTTCAGATGCGTGTAAATTTCCGTTGTTGTAATGCTGGAATGACCGAGCATTTCCTGAATATACCGCAAATCTGCCCCGTTCTGAAGCAAATGCGTAGCAAATGAGTGACGGAAAGTGTGCGGTGAAATCTTTTTACTGATTCCCGCTTTTTCTGCGAGTTCTTTGATGATTATGAATACAATTACCCGCGACATCGATGAACCTCTGCTGTTGAGGAACAGAACATCTTCACATTTGCGGTTAATCTTGTACTGCGAACGGACATTTTTGATATAATCTTTAATCAGTCGGCTCGTATAATCTGCCAACGGAACGAATCGGGTTTTGGCGCCTTTTCCTTCCACTTTAAGATAGCCTTCTTTAAAATTGATATTGCTGATTTTCAGATCAATAAGTTCAGAAACCCGCAAACCGCAACCGTACAGAACCTCAATCATACACTGATTTCGTTTTCCTAAATCTGTTGACAGATCGATGACCCTGAGTATGCGTTCAACATCTTCAAAACTTAAAGTGTCGGGAAGATAGAGCCCGAGTTTCGGACCTTCCAGCAGTGTGGAAGGATTGTCCATGCGGATTTCGTCTTCAACCATATATTTAAAAAAAGCCTTGATGGAGGAAACCCATCTCGCTTGTGATCTTTCGCTGAATTTCTGTTTGGAAAGCCGGAAAAGATACTCCTGCAACTGAGCAAAAGTTACTTCTTCAGGAGAAACAAGCAGTTCGTTTTCGGCATAGGTTTGAAGTTTACGGATGTCGCGAAGATATGCATCCAGGGTGTTGTCTGAAAAATTTCTTTCGAATTTCAAGAAATTTTCAAAATCTGAGATTCTTTCTGTCCAATTCATCGTGTGTGTGTTTTTATGGTTATTAATTTATTGTGCTGAGAGGACTTCTTCCGGAACCTGCAAAACCTCTATTCCGTGGTTTTCCAGAAAATTATTTCCTTCATTGTCCTTGTATTCGTCGATATATACCACTTTTCTGATCCCGGCCTGCAGCACCAGTTTGCTGCATTCTCTGCACGGTGACAGCGTCAGATAAAGTGTTGCTCCATTTGCTGACTGCGTTGAGCTCGCCAGTTTCAGGATGGCATTTGCTTCTGCATGCAGCACATACCAGTGCGTATTTCCGGCTTCATCTTCGCAGCAGTTTTCAAATCCGGAAGGTGTACCATTGTAACCGTCGGAAATAATCATCCGGTCTTTTACGATCAGTGCACCAACCTGCTTCCGCTTGCAGTATGAAAGACGTGCCCATTCTTTGGCCATCCTCAGATACGCGATATCAAACTTACTGATCTCCAAGCTTTAAACCTTTTTTATCCGAATGCAGGCTTCCTTTTTTCGAGAAACGCCGCAACTCCTTCTTTCTTATCTTCCATTTCAAACAGTTCACCGAAAGACTTTATTTCTTTCTCAAAACCCTGTTCACTGTCGCACATGTTCACTGCTTCAATCGCTTTGGAAATTCCCATCGGAGAATTTTTCGCTATGGCGCCGGCCAACTCTCTGCATTTTTCCAAAAGAATTTCCTGCGGGAATACTTCATTCACCAGGTTAATCTCTCTGGCTTTCTCTGCGGGAATCATCTTCGCGGAGAAAATCAGTTCGTTTGCCCAGCCTTTTCCAACCAGTTTAGGCAATCTCTGTGTTCCGCCGTAACCCGGAATCAATCCCAATGTTACTTCAGGCAGTCCAAGCTTCGCAGTTTCTGACGCGTAACGAATATGACAGGCCATTGCCAGTTCAAGACCGCCACCCAGTGCAAAACCATTAACAGCAGCAATAACGGGTTTGTTCATGTTTTCCACTTTGTTAAAAAGCGAATCCTGACCGTTTCGTGCCAATTCTTCAGCCTGTTTTGCACCGAAATCTGAAAATTCCTTGATATCGGCTCCTGCTACAAAAGATTTTTCGCCGCTTCCTGTAAGCAAAATAACTCTGCAGCTACTGTCATTACGCAATTCATCCAGTACGTTGCTCAGCTCTGAAATGGTTGAGGCATTCAGCGCGTTAAGAGCCTGCGGCCGGTTTATCGTAATCGTTGTAATGTAATTATCCTGCTCTACAAGTAAATTTTCGTAATTCATAAATGGTTATTAATGCATATTTAAATGTCACTGCAATATAAGAAGTATATTACAAAACAGCGCATTTTTATGTAAAAATTTCCAATTTTACCCGCAGCCAATGAAATAAATTAAAATAAACCGCCTGCCTCAATACAATTTTTTATCGGTGCTTTAACAAAAACGATGAAAGCATGTATTCTATTTTTCATAAAATCTAAAAATAACTGAAGGATAGCTCCAATTTAAATTGATTAGTTTTGCAGAAATTCAAACCGGCAATGAACATACAACAGCTTGAGTATCTGTTAGCAGTGGACAAGCACAAGCATTTTGGCAAAGCAGCACACGCGTGTTTTATTACGCAGCCAACCTTGAGCGCAATGATTCATAAACTGGAGGAAGAACTCGATGTGAAAATCTTCGACCGCACATCGCACCCCATCAGAACCACAGATACCGGTGCTGAAATCGTGAAGCACGCGAAAACTGTTATTGACGCCGTAAACGAACTTAGAGCGAAAGCAGACCTGCTCAACAACATTCTGGGAGGCTCCATCAATGTCGGTATCATCCCGACGGTCTCAACATATCTGGTGCCCACAGCAATTTTTGAATTTCTGAATCAAAACACGAAGATTCAGCTCCAGATTAAGGAAATGACTACTGATAACATCATCAGAAGTCTGAAATCGGGCGAACTGGATGCCGGAATTATCTCCACACCGTTCGAAGC
>JAEWOM010000182.1 GCA_023399675.1 Bacteroidota bacterium | reverse complement strand
TTCTTCAACCGCTTCCTTGTATTCTGCATTTTCATGAAAGTTTATTTCACTATTGTGAACAGCAGTTTCTTCGGCAGCGGCCTTTTCTTTATTAGCTTTCTTCTCCTGAATTTTCCTTTCTACTTCTTCAATCAGTTTCTTCATTTCAAGTTCATGTCTGCTCAGTTCAGGCTGTGCAGCGCGTGGTTTCTGCGACGCTGACTGATGTACGTCGCTTGCAGGTTTGATCTGAACTTCGGGCATAAAAGCTCCAACATCGCCATAACTCACACCACTTCCGGAATCTTCACTTTTATTTTCCCTGTCTGTATTTTCTGTAGAATTCAAGGAATCTTCTGTTGGTTTTTGCTGATTATCTTCCTCCTGTTTTCTGTTCTGAATATCCTCTGCTTCTACATGTTCAAGCTGCTCTGCTCCATCTCTTACCAGATTCGCTGCTTCGCCTTCTTCAGCAATCTTTTCGATTTCAGATTTTTGATTAGCTTCAGGCGTTTCAATGTCTCCGGTTGCAGTCTGTAATGCTTCCTTGATTACTTCTTCCTTCTTTTCTACATTTTCAAGAACTTCAATGTCGTCAGCAGTAGGCTGCTCGGCACTCTGAACCGGTTTCTCTGTCACGAGTTTACCCGCCTCCTTCGTCATTTCGATGTCGATTTTCGGCGCATCTCCTTCGTTCATGAAATTTTCTTCTCCTTTAAACAGTATCCTGTTTGCTTCACCTTCTACCATTACGGCTGTCGGCTGCACTTCTTCCCGACCGATCTGCTCTTCAACTAAAAAATTAGTTTCAATATTTTGAGAGGATGTTTCATCAACAGTTTGACCGGAAATTTCTTCCGGTTTAGCAGTAATTTCAGACTGGATAACATCAGAAACTGAATCTGAAGCTGGTCCGGCTTCAATTACTTGCTCTTGAAGATCTGAAACTGACTGAGCAATCATTGATGTCGGCTCTTCCGCTTCGCTTTCCTGGGCATTTTTTAGTTCTTCTTCAACAACCGGATCATTTGAATTTTGAAGCGGTAGCGCTTCATGAAGAACAGCTTCTTCCTCAGTTCCACGAGCGTCGACAGCGACCTGTTCACCTTTCGGAGAAGTGCTGTCAGAATTCACATGAACAGCCGGAATTTTACCATTGATAAACTGATAAAGAATCTTTTTATCAGTGGTATAAGCCGCAGTTCGTGAAAGTTCGTTTTGGTAGGAATCTGCATCGAATTTTGATATCCCCAATAAATGCAGCGCACGGAGGCTCTGCATATAAGGCTGGTTTTTTATCCCGTCACTCAGCAGTTTCAGGTCTGAGTCAGTAATCAGTTCCGGAGACTGTATCAGGTTTATTATTCTTTCATTCATCATATTACCAGTCAGCTACAATATCGTTAAAAATTCTGTTGATGATCCGTTCGTTTACCAATGCTACCTGAGACGTTTCTATCTGCGACTGATCCAGTTCGCTGGAGAAAACCGCTTCATCAGAATAATTGCGTTCAAAGCTCTTTTCCGGTTGAATAGAGTTCTCGTAACGCACTTTCACCGTAATTGTCAGTTTATTTTGGGCAGCTTGAATTACCGCACCGGTAGTACCGGTTTGAGGCGCCGAAATCGTAGTCGGGCTGATGATATAATCGATAATTTCACCTTCAATAAGAATATGCGGACTTTCGTTGGTGCCTTTCAGCGTAGTTCTTTGCAGAAATCGACGCTGAATATCAATATTAAACTGCTGCGCCAGCGTCGGATTTACAAGGGGCGCGTTATTGATAAATTCATTAATCTGTATGGTTTTATAATCTTCGGTAAGCGAAGAGCCTGTAAAGCTGTAGCAAGACTGTAACAGCATTGCCATGAGCGGCAGGAAGACAAGGCTTACTTTTTTGAAAGAAAAACCAAAATTTTTTCTCTGCTTCATCTTAATCTTCCAAATTATACTGTTTGATTTTTCGGTAAAGTGTTCTTTGGGAAATCCCCAGTTCTTCAGCAGCTTTATTTCTTCTTCCCTTGTGCTTATCCAGAGCGAGTACAATCAGTTCGCGCTCATTATTCTGAAGAGAAAGCGAAGCAGGCTGCGCTTCTTCCACCTCAACATCTACCACATCTTCGTATTCATCTTTGTCTGCAGCGGAAGACATAGAAGAACCTGCCGGATTTCTGTTTTCAAAATACAGCAGAGAATTTTGGTTATCCGTAGCTGCGGCCGGCGTATAAATGCGGTTAATCAGATTCTGCTCGTGATTGGTAAGCGAATTACTTCCTTTATTTTTGATCAGTTCTGAGGTAAGTGTTTTCAGATCATTGATATCATTCCGCATATCAAAAAGGATTTTATACATAATCTCTCTTTCGGAATGAAACTCGGAATTGGAAACCCCTGTCTGATTTTTCTGAACAACGGCCGGCAGATTCGTCTGCATGGGAATATATTCAGACAGTTTTGTTGAATTGATTTCGCGGTTTTGCTCCACAACGGTCATCTGCTCTACCAAATTTCTCAGCTGTCTCACGTTTCCCGGAAAGCTGTAATTCTCGAGATAATTAACTGCATCGTCAGCAAGACGCAGTTCGGGCATTCGGTACTTTTCCGCAAAATCTATGGCAAATTTTCTAAAAAGCAGGTGGATATCCCCTTTCCGTTCCCGTAAAGGCGGCATATCGATCTGCACGGTATTCAGTCGGTAATACAGATCTTCGCGGAATCTTCCGTCCTGAATAGCTTTCATCATATTCACATTGGTAGCCGCGACAATTCTGACATTGGTTTTCTGAATCTGAGATGAACCCACTTTCATAAACTCCCCGCTTTCAAGAACGCGCAGCAGGCGAACCTGCGTCTGAAGCGGCAGTTCGCCTACTTCATCCAGGAAAATTGTTCCGCCGTCAGCCACTTCAAAATAACCTTTTCTGGTTGATGTGGCTCCTGTAAAAGCACCTTTCTCGTGACCGAAAAGCTCGGAGTCAATGGTTCCTTCGGGAATTGCACCGCAGTTTACCACAATATATGGCTGGTGTTTTCTCCGCGACTCAGAATGAATAATTTTCGGAATATATTCTTTACCCACACCCGATTCTCCGATAACTAATACAGAAATATCGGTAGGTGCCACCTGCATTGCTTTTTCCAGTGCACGGTTCAGCGCCGGATAATTGCCGATGATACCAAAACGGTTTTTTATAGACTGTAAATCTGCCATGTAATGATTTGATTTTTTCGCAAACACACCGTTTATGGTGTTTCTGCTGTTACGGTTTCGCCGATTAAAGTTCCCTGTGTGTTATCGAAAACATAAACATTCACAAAATCGCCGAGTTTCTGCCCGTCAATTTTATCGAAAACACATACTGCATTCTGTGAATTGCGGCCTTTCCACTGGTTTTCATTCTTTTTTGAGGTTCCTTCGATCAGAATTTCGTGCACACGACCCACATACGATTTCATGCGCATTCTGGAAAGTTCACCCTGTAGTTTGATAATTTCTGCAAGCCTTCTCTGCTTTACATCTGCAGGAACATCGTCTTCCATTTTTTTGTGCGCCGGCGTTCCCGGTCGCTCGGAATAGGCAAACATATAGCCGTAGTCGTATTCCACCTCTTTCATCAGGGAAACAGTATCCTGATGATCCTGTTCCGTCTCACCACAAAAGCCAACAATCATATCCTGGGAAAAAGCAATTTCGGGAACAATTTTCTTCGCTTCAACAATGAGGTCTAAATATTCCTCACGTGTATGCTGTCTGTTCATCTTTTCCAGCATTGCATTACTGCCGCTTTGTACGGGAAGATGCACATATTTGCAGATATTGGGGTAATTCGCCATCATACGGAATACATCCAGACTCATATCCTGCGGATTGGATGTTGCAAAGCGAATTCTCATGCCGGGCACTTCCTTCGCCACCATTTCAAGGAGATGTGCAAAATCTACGGCGGTAGCTTTCTGCAAATCACTTGCTTTATCAAAATCTTTCTTCGGTCCGCCACCGTACCAAAGGTAAGAATCTACATTCTGGCCAAGCAGTGTAACTTCTTTGTAACCATTATTCCAGAGCTCTTTACATTCCTCCAGAATTGAATGCGGATCCCGGCTTCTTTCGCGACCTCTGGTAAACGGCACCACGCAAAAAGTACACATATTGTCGCAACCTCTTGTAATGGTAACGAAAGCCGTAACACCGTTTCCGCCAAGACGCACCGGATTAATGTCGGCATAGGTTTCTTCCTTGGAAAGAATTACGTTGATCGCATCTTTTCCACCGTCGGTTTCTTTTAACAGATTGGGTAAATCCCGGTAAGCGTCCGGACCAACAACCAAATCCACAAGATGCTCTTCCTCCAGAAATTTGGTTTTCAGTCTTTCCGCCATAC
>JAEWOM010000181.1 GCA_023399675.1 Bacteroidota bacterium | reverse complement strand
TTCTTCAACCGTCAGTCCGGAATCGAATTCAATTTCTTGATCGAACAGCACCACCTGAATTTCTTTATTGATGCTCACTGTGCCGCTGTCCGCTATTTCTTTTCCCAGAAGAATTTTCAGTAAGGTCGATTTACCGCTGCCATTTTTGGCTACGATAGCAATTTTATCTCCTTCATTGATATGAAAAGTGATATTGCTGAAAAGTTTCTTTTCTCCGTAGGCCTTGCTGAGGTTTTCGGCAGTAACATAATTCATGAATGGCAGAATAATTAATTGATGCGAAAATACGAAAACTGCAGTCAGTCAACCGTCAGCCTTCTTAAACTCCACATATTGCCGTTGAACACATTCAGGTCCACTTTGGTGTTGATTCCGTACACAATTCCTTTTTCGGTGAACTGCCACATCTTCCAGTCAGCACCGGGAGCCGGTTCCGGAACATCGTTATAATTGGCCAGCCAAAGCGGATAGTCATTGAATTCATCCTGCAGATTATCGCGGTAATAATGGTAATAGGTATAAATAATTGGCTTTTCACCATACTTTTCCTCTACAATGCGACACCATATTTTCAGATTTTCAATCAGTTTTTCACGAGAGTAGCGCAACGGAATTTTCTCAATATCGAGAACAGGTACGAGATCGCCTTCTTCCAGCTTTACACTTTCCAGAAAGTTGTTCGCCTGCATGACCGGATCTTCATCCGGTCGGTAGAAATGATAAGCACCTCTTACGAGGTTGTGCTTTTTTGCCAGTGTCCAGAATTCGTCAAAATTTTTGTCCTTGCTTCGGTTACCCATCGTTGCCCGCAGAATCACAAACTTCAACGGAATGGTGCGGTTGCCAATGGACAGAGAATCCCATTTGATATCTTTTGCACGCTGGTAATGAGAGATGTCGAAACCGAAAGTTTTATCGGCATTTGCACCAACAATACGGTCAATTCTGGCGGCTTCCCGTTCAGAATTGGTTAGTTTTTTGTGTTCGAATCGGTCAAAATACAAAGCATAATAGAAACTGATCTTTTCTTTAAGGTAAAAACCGGTCACCAAAATCGCAAGCACCATTGAGCCAATCAAAATCAGCCGCCTGTTCACAAACGATTTCCTGCGCTTTCGGTGAATTTTTTTCTTTTTGCTTTTCTTCCCGGCCATTCTGCTGCAAAAATATCATAAAAGCTGATAAATTCAGTTATTTCGTTGGTTGCAGTATCTTCATTTTTGACAATCTTTCCATTCGTTTTTCGCAGGCTAAATTGCTATATTTGCAATTGATACATATTATGAAACTGAATATCAAAAATGAGACAGGCTTATTGAAAAGCGTTGTGCTTGGGCAGCCAAAATCGTTGGGTGCTGTGCCGACACTTGAAGAAAGCTACGATGCGAAATCCTATCATACCATACAGCAGGGAAATTATCCTACGGAAAAAGATATCACCGCTGAGATGGATGCGTTTGAATCAGTTTTAAACAAATATGGTGTTAAAGTTTACCGTCCGGACATCATTGAAAATTACAATCAGGTTTTTGCACGGGATGTGGCTTTTGTAATCGACGATAAGATGATCATTTCCAACGTCATTGCAGACAGGGCAGATGAACAGAATGCTTACCGCAAAATTTTCGAAAAGGTGGAATGGCGGAAAATCGTCAATTTACCGGATACTGCCCATATAGAAGGTGGCGACGTGATTGTTTGGAATGATTTCCTTTTTATAGGCACGTGCTTCAGTGAAGATTACAGAAGTTTCAAAACAGCCCGGACTAATGAATATGCTATCGAAATTCTGAAAGAGTATTTTCCGAAAAAAAGAATTATTGACCTCGAACTGAAGAAGAGCGATAAAGTGCCGTACGAAGGTATATTGCATCTCGACTGTACTTTTAACCCTGTCGGCAAGGATAAATGTATCATCTACAAAGATGGTTTTGTTGATGAAAACGATTATCAGCTGATCGTCGATATTTTTGGTGAGGAAAACTGTTTCCACGTGTCCCGCGAAGAAATGTTCGAAATGTATCCGAATATTTTCTCTATTTCAGAAAATGTAGTCGTTTCCGACAGTGCATTCGGAAGAATGAATACATTCCTTCGTGAAGAGTGGGGGATGACTGTAGAAGAAATTCCGTATCGGGAAATCTCCAAAATGGGCGGACTGCTCAGATGTTCAACAATGCCTTTGGTAAGGGTGTAATATTTACAGCATTTTCTTCAGGCGCTTGATTTCATCATCGTTCGCAAAAATTTCATAATCCGGAATAGCTGAAGAATGAAAATGGGTACCTCCTGTAAAACTCTGCAGTTCACAGATATTGTGCGATCGAACACCTCCGCCGATCAGGATATTTATTTTGTGCGAGTATTTCTCAACCAGATTTTTCAGATTTTCTTTGCCCTCCATCGCTGTACTTTTACCGCCCGATGTAAGCACATTGCGGAATCCCAGACTGATTAATTTCTCAACCGAATCTTCCAGGTCCGCAGTTCTGTCAACTGCTCTGTGAAACGTACACGGTACGTCGCCGGCAAGTTCAATCAAAGTTCTGTTTCCTGCCATATCAATCTGATTTCTCGATGTGAGCATTCCGAAAACAAAGCCGTCTGCTCCGGCTTTTCTGAATGCAGTAACATCACGCTTCATCTGATCAAATTCAAGTTCAGAATACATAAAAGAACCGCCTTTAGGCCGGATCATCACATAAATCGGTGTTTTGTACACAGAATTCAGATAGCGGAATTCCTCAATTAATGGGGTCAGTCCACCAAATTCATGTCCGGAACAGAATTCAATTCGGTCTGCAACGGAACGAAGGGCGGTTTCGGCGGATGTTATTTCAAAGCAGGCAATCTCCAGCATTAGTTTGAATTTTTTATTTGATCAAAGCAAAGATTGCGCATCGATCAGTTTATTGTTTTTAGGATCTTTGTGGGCATAGTTAAAGCCTTTCTGCAGGCAGTAAGCACCCGTTTCTCCGGACTTATTCAGCGCAAGAAATCCGATTTGCGTGTCTTTGATGCTGCGGTTCTGCAGTTTGAAATTCCTGTGGATTCTACTCACCGCTTCTTCACAGGCTTTCTGCGGATGATAACCCTGCCTCATCAGTTCCACCACCAGATGCGTTCCGCAGGTACGGATCACTTCTTCTCCGTGACCGGTTGCCGTGGCTGCTCCTACTTCATTATCAACGAAAAGGCCTGCTCCAATAATGGGTGAATCTCCAACTCTCCCATGCATTTTGTATGCAAGTCCGGATGTGGTACAGGCTCCGGACAGATTTCCGTGTTTGTCCAGTGCAATCATTCCGATTGTATCGTGGTTTTCGATATTTACCGGCGGCCTGTAGTCTGATTTTTTCAACCATTCCCGCCATTCTTTTTCACTCTCTTTCGTCAGCAGATTCATTTTTTTAAAGCCCTGGCTCAACGCGAATTCCAATGCACCGTTCCCGACAAGCATCACGTGCGGTGTTTTTTCCATTACTGCACGGGCAACTGAAATAGGATTTTTTATATGCTGTAAAGCAGCGACTGAACCGATGTTTGCTTTATGATCCATAATGCAGGCATCTAAGGTCACTTTGCCTTCACGGTCGGGTCTGCCTCCATATCCGACGCTGCGTTCGTTGGGATTATCTTCTACAATCCGAACTCCCTGTTCTACAGCATCCAGTGCATTTCCACCGGAATTCAGAATTTCCCATGCTTCAGCATTCGCTTCCATTCCGAAACGCCAGGTAGAAAGCACAACAGGCTTGGTAGCCTCGGCTTTTTTTGGCGTGGTTTTCTGTGCCGGAAAGAGGAACTGAAAAGTGTTCCGATACCCGCCAGTGCTGAAATTTTGATAAATTTTCTGCGGCTTTGCATATGATTTTTTCTATTTAACCGAAAGAAAATGTACAGTCTTCTTCGCTCATCGAAATTTAAGAATTTTATTGATTAAATTTGTGAAAATTCAAAAATAGATATGCAGGCAGCAGATACCGTACTAATGATACAACCCGTGGCCTTTGGCTACAATGCACAGACAGCTGAGAATAATTATTTTCAGGTAGATTCTCAGGATGCAGATACTCAGGCTCAAGCGCTTCAGGAGTTCAATAATTTCGTTGAAAAACTCAGAAGTAAAGGCGTAAACGTGGTTGTAATTCAGGATAAAATGGAACCTCACACTCCGGATTCAATTTTTCCGAATAATTGGGTTTCCTTTGGTGCCGACGGCAAAGTGGTTCTCTATCCGATGTTTGCGCCGAACCGACGCGATGAACGCCGTCCTGAAATCTTGGAAGAACTTAAAAGGCAAGGTTTCAAAATCTCCGAGGTGGAGGATTTGTCTCATTATGAAAATGAGGACCAGTTTCTGGAAGGTACAGGAAGTATGATATTTGATCATGACCATAAAATTGCATACGGATCGGTTTCATTAAGGCTTGATGAGGAGCTTTTCAGACATTTCTGTCACAGAATTGGTTACGAACCGGTCGTGTTTCACAGTTTTCAGGATGCAGGCGGAGAACGGCTTCCGATTTATCACACAAATGTGATGATGTGTGTGGC
>JAEWOM010000172.1 GCA_023399675.1 Bacteroidota bacterium | reverse complement strand
GATGTTTGTTTTCCTTCGGGTTCGCCAGTTCAACAGATGCCATCACCTGCGGAATACCGGAACCGCGCGCATAGGGTGCGAATTTTTTTACAAGCCACCACGAGAGAATAAAGCACAATGGCATGACGATAAAAACTGACCATTTCTGCCATTCAATCAGAAAACTGAGAAAATCTTCGGCCCATTTGTAAACTCGCGCAAAACCCACTGCAACAATACCGGTAATGAAGGAGGAAATCCAGAACGGAATCGCCTGCAGCATGTTATGGCGCAGTCTTTCATTCCGGATATTGTCGATGGAATTTTTTGCACTCCTTCGGAAGTAACTCACTATATTTTGCAGCATCCGCGTAAAGATAAATAATCTGGATGTAACGCATCACATTCCATTGCGCTACAATTTCTGTAAAAAACTATATTTGCCTTGCAAAATAAAGTAATTAATGAATTCATCAACCATATTGCTGCTCTGTGTTTTCGTGTATTTCGTCGGACTTTTAGTGATTGCGTATATCACCAGCCGGAATTCGGATAACCAATCGTTTTTCATCGGAAACAAAAAAAGTAAGTGGTGGCTTGTGGCGTTTGGGATGATCGGGACCAGTTTAAGCGGGGTCACCTTTATTTCGGTTCCGGGTACGGTAGGAAAGCTTACAGGTGGTGAATATATGTATGGCGGATTCGAGTATTATATGCTGGTACTGGGTTTTTTTATCGGTTATTTCATCGTTGCATTTATCCTGTTACCGCTGTATTACAAAATGAATCTCACCTCAATCTATACCTATTTAGGCAAGAGATTCAATGTGGAGGCTCATAAGATCGGTTCGCTGTTTTTTATAATTTCACGTTCCATCGGCGCAACGGCAAGGCTTTATCTGGTAGTAAATGTGCTGCAGATTTTTCTGCTTACCGGTTTGGGTGTTCCGTTCTGGGTAACCGCAGGCGTCATACTGCTGATGGTATTGCTTTATACATTTGAAGGTGGTGTTAAGACCATTGTGATTACGGATACTTTGCAGACTTCTTTCATGATTATCAGTCTTGTTGGATGTATTCTGTATATCCTTTCCCATCTGGATTTATCTGCGGCGCAGGCGTATGATGTGCTGTCCAGCAAACAGTATACACATTTGATCAACACCGATGTAAATTCCAAAACATTCTTCCTGAAAACCGTTTTAGGCGGTATGTTCATTACGATTGCCATGACCGGTCTCGACCAGGAGATGATGCAGAAAAACATCTCTGTGGATAATCTTAAGAATTCCAAGAAAAACATGCTGACTTTTGCTGTTACCCTTCTTTTTGTAAATCTGGCGTTTCTGTTTTTAGGAGGTCTCCTTTACCTCTTTGCTATGGAGAACGGAGCGGTTTACGGTCAAATAGTAGATGTGTTAAATGGTAAAGAGAGCATTACAAATGTATTCGGATTTAAAGATGCGGCAGGCAATATCAATAATATTATGGGCGACGATCTTTTCCCGGCACTTTCACTGCAGGGTTATTTTCCGCTGTTTATATCCATTATTTTTATCATCGGTTTGATTTCTGCGCTTTTCCCTTCCGCAGACGGTGCGCTAACAGCCGTTACCAGTTCCTACTGTGTTGATTTGCTTAATCTGAATGAAGACACCACCAAAACTGAAAAGCAGAAGAAAAGGCTGAGAATGAAGGTGCATCTTATTTTCACCGTGGTTTTCTTTATCCTGATCATGATTTTCAAAGCTATTGACGATAAATCCATCGTATACCTGATCATGGAAGTTGCCGGCTATACCTACGGTCCGCTTCTTGGTTTGTTTGCATTCGGAATTTTCACAAAATACCATATTTCCAAAAAAGGGTGGATTCTGATCGTTACTTTGCTCGCACCGGCTCTCACATACCTAATCAATTATCTGGTCACTACATTTACAGATTACAGAATTGGCGTTGAACTCATTATCATCAACGGTTTGCTCACCTTTATCGGTTTATGGCTGATACGGGACAACAAACCGGTCTCCGCATACAACTAAACAGATCCGGCTGGCGACAGCCGGATTTTTCATTTCCTGAAACGGTCAAAAAATCGTACTTTCGCGTGCAAATAAATCAAGTATAATGAGCAAAAGTATTGAGGAGCTGAAAGTACTCACTACCCAAATCAGAAGAGACATTATCCGTATGGTACATGCCGTTAATTCCGGGCATCCGGGAGGAAGTTTAGGCTGTACAGAATTTTTTACTGCTTTGTACGGAAAGGTGATGAATTATAAACTTCCTTTTACCATGGAAGGCAAAGATGAGGATCTGTTTTTCCTTTCTAACGGGCATATTTCACCAGTTTTTTATTCCACACTGGCCAGGTTTGGCTTTTTTCCGGTTGAAGAACTGAAAACGTTCAGGAAACTTGATTCCAGGCTGCAGGGACATCCTACAACGCATGAAGGTTTGCCCGGAGTTCGTGTTGCATCAGGTTCACTGGGACAGGGGCTTTCTGTTGCGGTAGGTGCAGCTTTAGCGAAGAAACTTGATGGTGATTCGTCCACAGTATTTACGCTGCATGGCGATGGCGAACTGCAGGAAGGGCAGATTTGGGAAGCTCTTATGTTTGCCGCGGCTAACAAGGTAGATAATCTTATTTCCACGATAGACTACAATAACAGACAGATTGACGGTGATGTTGATGATGTGCTTTCACTGGGTGATTTGAATGCCAAACTTCGTGCATTCGGATGGGATGTTCTTGAAGAAAAAAACGGAAACGATCTGGAAGGCATGATCGCGGTTCTTGAACACGCAAAAGCACGTACAGGAAACGGAAAACCTGTCGCCATTATAATGCATACCGAAATGGGAAGCGGCATCGATTATATGATGGGTACGCATGCATGGCACGGAAAGGCGCCGAACGACGAGCAGCTTGCACTGGGAATTAAACAACTGTATCTGGAAGCGCCGGCTGATTATTAATTGCCGAACCGTTGAGAAAATAGTATTCCAATTTTAAAAGATCGTAATGAAATATACATATACTGAGAAAAAAGATACAAGAAGCGGATTTGGAGCCGGACTTGCTGAACTGGCCGACAAAAACCAGGATGTAGTTGCGCTTTGCGCCGACCTGATCGGTTCCCTCAAAATGGAAAAATTCATCGAAAAAGCGCCTGAAAGATTTTTCCAGGTGGGCATCGCGGAAGCCAATATGATGGGTATTGCTGCCGGTTTATCAATCAATGGTAAGATTCCGTTCACCGGAACATTTGCCAATTTTTCAACATGCCGTGTGTACGACCAGATCCGTCAGTCCATCGCTTATTCCAACAAAAATGTAAAAATCTGTGCTTCACATGCCGGGCTTACACTGGGAGAAGACGGTGCAACCCACCAAACGCTGGAAGATATCGGTTTAATGAAAATGCTGCCCCATATGGTGGTAATCAATCCCTGCGATTATAATCAGACCAAAGCAGCAACCATCGCAATCGCTGATTATGAAGGTCCGGTTTACCTAAGATTCGGAAGACCCGCAGTTCCCGTATTCCTGCCGGAAGACACGGAATTTGAAATCGGAAAAGGAATTTTGCTGCAGGAAGGCAAGGATGTTACTGTTGTAGCAACGGGACATCTCGTGTGGGAATCCCTGGTGGCAGCTGAAGAACTGGAGAAGGAAGGTATTTCCTGTGAGGTCATCAACATTCACACGATTAAACCGCTTGATGAGGAAATCATCCTGAAATCTGTTGAAAAAACGGGAAGAATTGTTACTGCAGAAGAGCACAATTATTTGGGTGGACTGGGAGAATCTGTTGCCGGCCTGCTTGCCAGAAAACGTCCGACACCGCAGGAATTTGTAGCAGTAAATGATACCTTTGGTGAAAGCGGTACCCCTGCCGAACTCATGAAAAAGTATAAAATTGACGCCGCTGCTGTGAAAGAAGCTGTACAGAATGTGATGTCGAGATAACATCAGTTTAGAACATATAATTAAACACGCTTTCGGGCGTGTTTTTTTGTGTCTTTTTTAAAAATGTCCTGCTAATCGCAAGATTTGTCCTATTAAGATGAGGTGAAAACAGGATATTTTTGACGGATATAAATTCCTTTAAATAAAAGGTTTTTTATCATAGTGGTATAAATATTTAAAAATTAAATTCATCATGAAACGTCAAATTAAACTTTTATTGTCTGCAGTTGCGCTGACGGTGGGTACAGTGTCAATCGCACAGGAAACAGAAACGCCGGAATTTCATAATCCACCGACAAATACAGAGGTATTGGTAGGAAGTCGCGGTGTCTCTTTTCAGATGATTACCGATAAAAAAATCAAGAGTTATCCGAAAGCGGGATTTTTCAGTGTTGTCGATCTCAATTCAGACTGGGGACAACTGAATCGGAGCGATCACATGATTATGGCAAAAGGGACGGTTGATATTGTGAAAGGTCTGAAATTCGGAGCCGGGTTTCATACAACGCCGGTTACGGGTATTCGTCCGTCTGCAGCATTAATTTACACCTATGCTAATCCGGAATTTTTGCTGATAGCCATGCCGCGAATTGATCTGAGCAAAGACGCATCATTTAAAACCTTAGGTATTGTGGAATACCGCCCGGCAATAAACGATACCTGGAATTTTTACAGCAGACTTCAGGAAACTTATGTTCATGCAATAAAGGCAGATTTCCATGCAAGAAGCTATATTCGCGCAAGGGCAGGGCTTACTTACCGGGAATTTACTTTCGGGGTAGGAGCAAATTTTGAGTTTTATGGGCCGACAAAGCACAATGAGAATAATATCGGCGGATTTCTGCAGGTATTGCTGTTCTAAAATTTCATGATTTTATATTATTTCAAAGAACGGGCGGCGCTTCAGCGTCGACCGTTTTTACTTTTTGAAGACAAAATAAACAGCCAAAACCAGACAGATGGCGGCATAGAGATGATTCATTTTCAGGGTTGTATTTTTAAATGCAATCAATGCGAAACCGGTGAAAACAATCAGCGTGATTACTTCCTGAATCACCTTCAGTTGAAAAAGCGAAAACGGACCGCCATTTCCGTCAAACCCGATTTTGTTTGCGGGTACCTGAAAAATATACTCAAAGAGTGCAAGACCCCAGCTTAACATGATGATGGCAAAAATTCCGGTTTTCTTCAGCCAGCCCATCTCTTCAAGTTTCAGATGTCCGTACCACGCCAAAGTCATAAAAATATTGGATATCACCAGAAACAGAACGGTAATTACTGCTTTCGACATAATTCAGGATATTTCTGCAAATGTAAGTGAAAATTACACCCGATTATCAGGAAGAATCAGGGCGTAAATCTATGATGCCGCAGTTCTTGCTACTTGCGTAACTTCAGTACGATCTGCTTCAGCGATTATTTGAAATTAACAGAAATTTCCGGACTATCTGATTTTCTTTATCGTTTTAAAATTCGCACCTTCCTCACATTTTTCGAATGTAATTTCGAATCTCGGGTTGTCATCAGGATACGAAAGCAGGTAACTCGGGCAGGGTTCCCGTTGAGCCTGGCTTCGCTTAAAATCGATTTCGCCGTACTTGATCAGGCTATCACGCAGAAATTTTTCGTCCATTTTATTTTGGCTCAGTCCAGACTGAAATTCCGGAGAAAAAGTAAATTCTTTGGAAAGCGTTTCGGCACGCACCCGGGAATCCGGCAGATAGCCGCTGCAGCTTGCGCCTTTTTGGTTCAGGATAAAAAATACAATCAACAGACCGGGAACAAGGCCTATAAGAAAGAATTTTAGTTTTCGCATCAGATTTCTTAAAAAATTAGCAGATTGATATCGTGGTAAGTTAGGCAGAAACGGTCACAGATGGACTTGTTGGTGTGCCGTCCTTTATACATGTAGAGGCTTTGTTTCATTTCATTTTTCCGCACCAGTACATTCTCGAAACCACCTTCTTCATCGTAATTCAGCAGGTAGGATATAAAGAAATTCGAAATCGCTTTGGTGGTCGTTCTCGGAATTCTGGAGGTAAGATTCGGCAATCCGCAGTGGATAACATCGTGTTTTATAACGTACGGATCCTCCATCGTTGTAAGTTCCGAGGTTTCGGCTACTTTACCGTGATCGATGGAAACGTCGATGATGATACTGCCTTTTTTCATTTTTATCACCATGTCTTCGGTAATGACCGGCTGCTGGTTATTTCGTGGTAATGCTCCGATCACCAGATCAGCTCTTCTCAACGATTTCCCGAGTTCTTTCGGATCGATAATCGAAGTAGGAACGCGGCTGTCCACCAATGTGTGCAGCCTGCGCAGTTTGGACAGGGAATTATCGAATACTTTGACACTTGCACCCAAACCGATTGCAGATTTCGTTGCAAATTCGCCCACAATTCCGGCACCGATGATGACCACTTCGCATGGTCGCACACCGGTAATTCCGCCAAGCATGAGTCCGTTGGACAGTGCGAGGATTTCCGAAGCGTAGAGAACTGCTGCCGTACCGGCAATTTCTCCGATCAAACGGACCAGCGACAGCTGTTTGTATTCATCCATGATGAACTCAAAGGCGATGGCATTCACCTTTTTCTCAGCCAGTTTCCTGAAGTATTCTTTATCGCGGAGGTTTATCTGGAGCGCGGAAACCAGATAGGAATTCGGTTTTAAAAATTCAATTTCTTCAACGGTGGGCGGATTGATCTTCAGCACGAGATCCTGCCCGAAAACCTGCTTCGGATCTTCTGAAATGATGGCTCCGGCTTCAGCATACTGACGGTCTGTAAAAAAGGACCCTGTACCCGCATCTTTTTCTATATAAATTTCGTGTCCGCAGTTTACAAGAACCTGCACCGCATCCGGTGTTATACAGGTACGTCTTTCGTTAAGGCAGGTTTCTTTGGGAACGCCAATGGAATACTGTTTGGCTTTTTTTACCACCTCAAGTTTTTCTTCACGTGGCATCAAATCCTCCTCTGTGAAAGGGGTAAAGACGTTTCCGGAACTCATAGCGCTGTCATATTTATGTTAATAAAATCCCGTCATTTTTTTCTGATGCAAAGATAATCCTTATTGCATAAGCAACTCACGAAAATCACCTTTGTTTTCGATGCTGACGGTATGGAAATGAAGACCCTCCAGATCGGCTTCGAATATTTCGGGCCATTCGATGACAGAAAGTCTGCCTTTTTCCAGATATTCATCCATTCCGATATCATACACTTCGCTGATGTCATTCAGGCGGTACAGATCAAAATGAAAAACGCTGCCTTCGGGCGTTTCATATTCGTTAACGATCGAATAGGTGGGTGAGGTTACCTCGTCACTGCTGTTCAGTTCTTTCATCAAAAACTGCGTAAAAGTTGTCTTTCCGGCGCCGAGGTTTCCTTTCAGCAGCAGAATTCTGTGCTTTAATTCCGGTACGATGAGCGCAGCTATATGCCGCCAGTCGGACATTTTTTCAACTCGAAATTTCTTCAAAATCTTAATTTTTTTTTGTGTTAATCAACGGCTCGCCTGCTTCAGAATTCTGGTGAGTTCTCGTTTCGCTTTTCCGCTGAGATTTCCGTTCGCGAGAATCCACTGAGCATATCCCAATGCCAGCGGTTCATTGGGAAGTCGTTCTTTTAAAGACTCCCTGGCAGCCTGAAACAGTGCTTCACCGGTTTTTTTGTCTGACTTAACTTTTCCATTCTGATTCCGGTCAAGAACACTGATGATTTTTGAAACGGGTTCCTGTCTGCCGCTTGCCGAAAATTCTGACCAAAGCATTTCAATCTGTTCTGCTTGCGTGATTTCCTGATCCGGCAGCGGAATTTTGGTCTGCTGAACCTGTTCCAGCAGCGCGGAATCATTCATATACCTGCTGAAAGAATCTTCGTTGGTGGAATGGTAGAGCAACAGTGCGAGTAAAAAGCGTGTTTCCTCATCACTTTCAGTATAAGCATCTTTAAACTCTGTTAGGAGAATACGGTTTTCCCGGAAAATAGTTCGGAAAAAGGCAATCGCCGACAGCAGCTCACTGCGCTTTTGAGGTAATTCACTCTGCGTAAAAAAAACAAAATAGGAGAGCGCTTTCTCGGGTTCTTTCTTATTATAATAATTATTTTTCCACTGCCAGTAATTTTCTTCCGCGGTAAGTCCGATCGTTCGCACATCCGGAAGCGGTACCAAATGTACTGTTGTTTCCAACTGTTTGGTTGAACCGTTAAGCTGGTCGAAAAGATGGATGCTGATTTGGTAACGGCCGAAAGCATCATTGTTTTTGAGTGTAAGTGTTGAAAATTCTTCCGACAGCTGTACAAAATCGGGGTTAAGACCTGCAGAAGTGATTGCTTTGCTGTCTTTCTTTTCCAGAATAACTTTGCCGTTCATTCCAGTAATTTTAAGGTTGTACGTAACATGCGCAGTTTGCCTGTTGTCGAGTTCGTAATTCTGCAC
>JAEWOM010000166.1 GCA_023399675.1 Bacteroidota bacterium | reverse complement strand
TGCGCCGCTAACTTTAGCTTCCGGAATTCTGCCGAAGCTGGAACCGGTCATGTAACCCAGTTGTTTTACACCGCCATACGTTCCCATTGCAAGACCTTTCAGTTTTACATAAACTTTGGATCCCTGAGAAAACTGCGCATAAGTACTTACTGCATCGATACTGATAACAAATCCCTGTGTTGGATTTTCGGGAGCATCCTGAAGATAAATCGTTTTGTAAATATTACCGCTTTCATCGGATGAGGAAACGTATCCTTCGATAACAGCATCAGCAGTAATGGTGGTATTCTGAGGCAAATTTTTAGCATCTGCCAATGTCATTGTCGGAGTGAGTTCTCCACATTTGTATCCGTTCAGATCCGGATTGTCATATTTATCATCATGAACACAGCCAACCAAAACGAAGGCTGTTAACAGGATGAAAAAGTACCTGAAAATTGATGTATATTTTTTCATAGGACTGATTGTTTTTAGAATCTTAAATAAACATTTGCGAAGAACGTAGTTCCTCTGTCATACCAAAGTTTGGGTCCGAAGAACGGCGTTTCGCGTTCGGAATCCTGCAGAGCCTCGATATAATTGGACTTTCTGCCCTGTTCGAAACCACCGGTAATATAATTTCTGTTGTTCAGAATATTGTTCACACTTAAGCTGATACCCAATCTGTATCCACCGATCAGGAAGGATTTTCCGGCATTCGCATTCAGCATAAATTGATCATCAAATTTTCTCTGCTGCAAGAGCGTGTTTACCATATCCTGAGTCACCATGGTACCATTGTAATAATAGTTGTCACCTGTGTCCGGGTTGGTATAGAAATTCCGTGTTCTGTTCAGTGCGGAGAAATCCAGGTAGCTGTCCATCAGATAATTTGCTGATGCACCAACCCACCAGTATTTCGGGCTGTTATATTTCAACTGGAATGTAAATGCTTTCTGTGGAGTTCCTGCAACTTTGTACCCTTTCAGGTTGGCAGGTCCCATATTTTCAAACCCCTGCTGTCTGTTTACCTCATCAGCAGTGTAGAAAACATTCGGGTTATTCGTGATGGTATAATCGCCGATTGCTGCAGCAGCAAGTGCATTGATTGTAGGGGTGATCTTCCAGTCGACACCGGCTTCAATACCCATATATCTCTTGTCAATACCGGCAAGAATTTCTGTTACAAACAGGTCATTCGCACCGCCGTCAGACTGTTCAGCGTAATAACGTGCTACATCTGTTCCGTTGTTCATGGTTGTGTAGTAACCGGAAAGTCGAAGTTTCAGTATCTGCCCTCTTGAAATGAAACTCAGTTCATTTGAATTGATAACCTGGTTGCGAAGTTGAGGCGTTCTGAAATTGTTGGCACGCGGATTCACGAAAATTTCGTTCAGCGTTGGTGCGAGCGTAAAGAAAGTACCGTTATACACAAGGAAATTTCTTCCGTCTATGCGGTAAGTTGCCCTTCCTTTTACACCGGCATCAAAAGCTTTGTAAATATCGCTTTCGCCATAAGAATCATTTAAATAAATGTGGTGTCTGTAATCACCGATTCTCTGAGACTCGCTGTACGCTCCAAAAATTGAAGCCACGAAATTCCATTTATCCAAATCGACTTCCGTTCCCGCATGCAGGTTATAGCTGTCGCGGTGAAGTTCATAAGAGTATTGCGTACGGTCACCTTCCTTAACTTGAATCGGACCATCAACATTATAAGGCTGGTCGCCACCGAATGCATTAAGATTCCACGCAAAATTTGCACCCAGTAAATCTTTTACCGCACGGAAATTATCGGAACGTAAATTCTGATAAGCAAAATTCAGGTTCAGTTTCCAGTTTGGCTGCAGCTGCGTATCGAAGTGAGAAACGAAATTGAAAGTTTTATCTTCATTCACATCCTCAACGATCGAATAAATTGCACCGCGGTCAACGCCATTTGAATTCTTATTCAGTTGGTTGGCAAGATAAAGCTGATTCCAGTTAATCTGGCTTACGTTCTGATCGTTCTGCCAGCTGTTAATCAATGCATCATACTGTGCCTGTTCGTTATCGGTGATTACTTCGCCGCCTTCGCTGTTCGGCATCATATACGTATCAAACCAAAAACTTGGCAGTTTTCTGTAGTATGTCGGGTTCGGATCCGCACCGTGAAACCAGTCGAGACGACTTCTGCCGTCGCGTCCGAACTGATAGGATATCGTATTGTTCCAGTTGCTGGTTTTTCCGAGTTTAAGGTAATCGGTCAGCTGGAAAACCGGTTCAAACATTCTTCTGATTCGGGAGTTTCTTTTCTCTCCGTCCTGCCAACCCCAGTACGCGTTGTAGTTTTTGCCCATCAGATCATATACTTCCTGCGTATTTGGCGAGTTTGAAGCTCTGTAAGTCGGCGCACCAAAAGCTGTCAGGTTAATCGCGTGACGGTCGCTGAACTGCTTCTCAATAGCTACAAAATATGCATAAGAATCCTGGTAGGTTCCGTCGATAATTCCGCGGTCTGCCCATCGTCTGCTCGCTGATACGGTGAAAGCCCAGCCATTTTTTGTAAGTCCGGAACCGTAAGTTGCCATGACACGGTGGAAATAACTTCTGTTTGTAAAGGAATAAGCCAGTGAAGTCTGATTTCTGAAACTGGAAGCTCTGGTATTGTAATAAGCTACACCTCCAAGATTTCCGAATGTAAATTCTGAAGGATTGATATTATCTACAAATTCATAAGGATAACGCGTGATATCGTTCAGTCCGCCCCAGTTGCTGAACTCAATTTTACCGTCGTCGTTTTTCGACATCGATACACCATTGAACAGCACGTCTTCGTAGCGGTTTTCAACACCTCTCGGTCTGAACCAGTACGCTCCGAGTTCAAATGCTGCAATGTTCGCGAAAGCATCTCTTCCGGAACTCAACAGTCCCAAAGTAGGCTGCATGCTGGAGCCGCCATCTTCTGTATCCGCTGCCGAATCGTCAATAACCACAATTCCGGCTTCCACAGAAGTTCTCACCAGGTTGATGATCCCCAGATCTTTTCTTTTTTCTCCTTCCGTCACACTGAATTCGATAATTCTCGCATCGAAATTCGGTCTGGAAACCGTGATGCTGTAATTTCCGGGCATGAGATCCACAAACTGGAAGTAACCAATTTTGTCGGCAACCTGATCGTTTGTCGACTCAGAAAGATCAATTTCTGCATTCTCTATCGCTTTGCCTTCCTGATCCTGCACATAAGCATACACAGTAGTCTGTGCGTAATAAAAACTTGCCGGAAGCAATGTAAACAGAGAGATTAAGGATAATTTTTTTATCATTTCTTCACAATATTTTTGCTGCTTTTTCCAAAGAATTTTTGGGACTACAAATTTAGAACTTTATTTGATTAAGTTACAGCATTTTAACACATTGATATTAATCATGAATATTACCAAATTGTAAAGAAATCGTTGTGTGCTTTAACACTGGACTTTTTTTGTAATCTTATTGTATACTTTGCCGCCTTCAGGTTATTTAAAATAACTAATTTTGGTGCTGAAAAAAAGAAACTGAATAATGAAAAAATTGATTCTTTTTGCTGCGATGTTTTGTGTCGGGCTAATTTATTCGCAACAACAGGTAAGAAGAGCTGCTGTAGCATTTATGAATGTGGAAAATCTCTGGGACACCATCCCTTCTGCAGATTATATTGACGGAACAAAAGCCATGAGCAATCCGGCATTTCACCGGAGCGTTCCACTGGATTCCCTTCCATTGCTTGCCACTACAGAAGAATACAGAGGACCATGGTCCAACGAGCTGCTGGTTGGTAAGAAAGTTATCCGCCACCAGATCCAGGCTGAGGAATTCACCACCAAAAGTGCAAAAAGATGGGGCACAAAATTCTACAACCACAAACTGAAAAATTTAGCTCAGGTCATTTCTGAACTCGGACGTTCCTATACCAATGATAATCCTGCCGTAGTCGGGCTGATTGAAGTGGAGAACAGAAAAGTTATTGAAGATCTGATTAAGCAACCACAACTCGCTAAAAGTAATTACGGAATAGTACACTACAATTCTTTCGATGCCAGAGGAATTGATGTGGCACTGATCTATCAGAAGAACCGTTTTCTGGTGACAGAATCCTACAAAAAAGAGGTGAAAATTTTCGGAAGCGACGGCAACAGAAGTTACACACGTGACATCCTCGTGGTAAAAGGACTTCTTGATGGTGAGCGCACTGCGTTTTTCATGAATCACTGGCCTTCAAGAAGCGGTGGTGAAGCCGGTTCGATGCCGAGAAGAAATGCTGCAGCTGCTGTACTGAAATCAGAAATGGACAAAGTGAGAACGGAAAATCCGGGAATTAAACTGATTGCAATGGGCGATTTCAATGACGATCCCGTTAATCAGAGTTTAAGCAAGCACCTTGGAGCTGTGGGAAAACCCAATCAGTTATCGGAGAGTTCTCCATATTACAATCTGATGTACGATATGTATAAAGCCGGAGTTGCAACGCTTGGCTACCGCGATGCCGCGAACACGTTCGACCAGATTATCATTTCGCAAAACCTGTACACCAAAGAAAAAATCACACCTACTTATTCGGTTTATGCAACACAGATTTTTGCAGCGCCGTATCTGATTAATAAAGCCGGACAGTACAAAGGATATCCGTTCAGATCCTGGG
>JAEWOM010000044.1 GCA_023399675.1 Bacteroidota bacterium | reverse complement strand
TTTTTTCCAAAAGGCAGGGTGATTTTTTTCCATAAAAAATCCCACGTCCGCCGTGGGAAATTTCTATTTTTTTGCCGCTGCTTTTATGAGTGCTGTAAACAGCGGATGCGGCGTCGCTACCGTACTTTTATATTCCGGATGATACTGTACTCCTATATAAAAAGGATGATCTTTCAGTTCAACAGTTTCTACCAGACCGGTATCCGGATTGAATCCCGACGGAATCAGTCCGTTATCTTCAAAGGTTTTCTTATAGTCGGAATTGAATTCGTACCGGTGACGGTGACGCTCAGAAATAGTTTTTACTCCGTAAATTTCGTGCAGCATGCTGCCGGCCTTCAGACTACATTTCCAGGCACCGAGTCTCATAGTACCGCCCTTATCCACCACATTTTTCTGATCGGCCATCAGTGCAATAACCGGATCCGGTGTTGTTCCGTCGAATTCCATCGAATTGGCTTTTTCCAGACCGAGTACGTTTCTCGCGAATTCAACTGTCATGATCTGCATTCCGAGACAGATTCCAAGTAATGGAATTTTTTTCTCACGTGCATACCGCGCAGCGTTTATTTTACCTTCAATTCCGCGGTCGCCGAATCCGGGAGCGATCAGCATAGCATCAATTCCATCAAAAAATTCATCCATGTTGTCGTCGGTGAGATCAGCGCTGTACACCCAATGGATTTTTACATCGGTTTCGAGCGATGCACCTGCATGAATAAAGGCCTCGGCAATCGACTTATAGGAATCCTGCAGGGAAACATATTTCCCCACCAATGCGATTTCCACAGTTTTCTTTGGATGCTTGTATTTTTTCAGAAATTTCTTCCAGTCATCTAAATTGGCTTCTTTGCCGGTAGGTAAACCGAGTTCCTTTAAAACCACCTCATCAAAATTCTGCTTTTGCAAATCGAGCGGAACCTGATAAATGGTGTCTGCATCCATACATTCAATTACATTATCTGCCGGAACATTGCAGAACAGCGCCAGTTTTGCGCGAACATCCTTTGGAATTTTATGCTCAGAACGGCACACGAGAACATCCGCCTGAATACCGTTTTCCATCAGTAAACGTACTGAATGCTGCGACGGTTTTGTCTTCAGTTCACCACTTGCCGCCAGATACGGAAGCAGAGTGAGATGAATGACCATAGAATTATTTTCACCGAGTTCCCATTTCAGCTGCCTTACCGATTCGATGTATGGTAAAGATTCGATATCGCCGACCGTACCGCCAATTTCTGTAATGATGATATCAAAATTCTGTTTGGCGAGAATTTTTATTCTGCGTTTTATTTCATTAGTAATATGCGGAACTACCTGTACCGTTTTCCCCAGGAAATCTCCTTTACGCTCTTTTTCTATGACGGTTTGGTAAATTCTGCCTGTGGTAACATTATTATTCTGTGAAGTAGGAGAATCAAGGAACCTTTCATAGTGTCCCAAATCCAGATCCGTTTCGGCACCGTCTTCAGTAACATAACATTCGCCGTGTTCGTAAGGGTTTAACGTGCCGGGATCTACGTTGATATAAGGATCGAGTTTCTGAATGGTAACGCTGAAGCCGCGTGATTTAAGAAGAAGTCCCAACGATGCGGATACAATTCCTTTTCCTAAAGAAGAAGTTACACCTCCTGTCACGAAGATGAATTTGGTGTTCTTTTTACTCATTGAATTTAGGTTTGCGCAAAGTTAAAGGAAAAAAGCATCTGCTGCAATCATAATAATTTGAATGAAGGAGAAATCTCGGAAAAATAATATCAAGCCGTTTAATGCTTAGTGGTTTAGTGCTTGAGTTTAAAGTGTACCACATTTTGCCGCATTTCAAAATGTGTAAAGCGCTGAATCAGCTAATCGTCCGGCTTCCAGATACTTAATTTTAATTTTTATTTGACGAATGCTTCACCTGCGCATTATAGAGCGTTGCGTAATAACCGTTTTTGGCCAGCAATTCGTGATGACCTCCTTCTTCCACGATTTCACCCTGATCCATAACGATAATTTTATCCGCCTTCTCAATCGTAGAAAGTCTGTGCGCAATAATAATGGATGTACGGTTTTTGGTGATTTTTTCTGTTGCTCTCTGAATGAGTTTTTCACTTTCGTGATCAATCGAGGATGTGGCTTCATCCAGAATCAGGATTTTCGGGTCAGACAGATAAGCGCGCAGAAAAGACAGCAACTGTCTCTGTCCTAAAGATATTGATGAGCCTCGTTCGCTCACGACATAATCGTAACCGCCCGGAAGCTGCGAAATAAACTCATCCACTTCTATTTCTGCGGCTGCCTTGCGAATTTTGTCCAAGGTCACGGTTTCATCCCCGAAGGAAAGATTTTCGAAAATACTGCCGTGAAAAAGAAAAACATCCTGCAGAACCACACCGATATGACTTCTCAGATTGTACAGTTCGTAATCCTGCAAATCAATATCATCGATGAGAATTTTTCCTGAATTGATATCGTAAAGCCTGGTAATCAATGAAATAATAGTCGATTTTCCGGCTCCCGTCGCTCCGACGATCGCCACTGTTTCTCCGGGATTCACCTTGAAATTGATTCCTTTCAATACTTCCTGCTTTTCATCGTAAGCAAAACGCACATTCTGAAATTCGATCTTGCCGTCGAAATGATCTTTAGCATAAGTTCCGTTGTTCGGAAGCGCCATATCCTGATCCATCAGTCCCAATACGCGTTCCGCACCGACAATTCCGCGTTGGATATTATTGAAGCGGTCTGCAATCTGACGTAACGGTCGAATCAGCATCGAAATATACTGGATAAATGCGATGACTACACCGGCTGTAATGGTGATATAACCTCCGTAAAACAGTATGAAGCCGACAAAAACTGAGGAAATAAGTTCAACTACCGGAAAAAACAGCGAGAAAATAAAAACTGTTCTGAGCAGCGCTGCTTTCAGCGTAATGTTGATATCATCAAATTTTTTGAACTCCTGCGCTTCACGGTTAAAAACCTGAATGATCTGCATTCCGGCAAGCCTTTCCTGAACGAACGCGTTCTGATTGGCTGTCCAGGTCCGTTCATCCCCGAACGCTTTTTTCAGTCTTTTCTGAAAAAATCGGGTGATGACAACCATCAACGGCAGAATAATCAGGGAAATCAGGGTAAGGTTCCGGTCTGCCTGATACATCATAATCAGCACAAAAATAATTCTCAGAATATCTCCGAAGAACATCAGGAAACCGTCGGTATACACTGTTGCAATGGTTTCCACATCACCGACTGCACGCGTAACAAGCTGACCGATCGGTGTTTTATCGAAAAAAGTTGCTTTAAAATAAATCAGTTTACTGTAGAGTTTTTCCCGGATATCGCGAATGACATTCTGCGAAATAAAATTCGAAAAGTACACGAGGAAAAAATTCAGAAATGTTTCACCCAGCACCAGCGCCACGAGCCACCAAATGTGTTTCATCATGGAAGCTTTGTCGCGGTTTGCAATGATATCCTGATCCACGATCTGCATCGTGAGATACGGACGGTAGGTTGAAACCACAGATAAAAGCACCGAAATGATAAGCGCAATGATAAACCAGCTCCGGAATTTCATTCCGATTCTGAATAATCTTTTGATTATATCCCAGGTACTGTTCTTTTTCATTTTTTATACATCTAAATCACAGTTTTACCCGTGATTTTTTTTTAGGGCCTTCAAAAATAATGTTTTGAATCCTTTCTCAAAGGCAGTTGCGGTCACAGTTTTTCAAAATCATATCCTACATCCACAATAAAGAGTCCGTGCGCAGGAGCTGAAGTTCCGGCGCTCGCTCTGTTCCTATTTTCAATGACAGACCGTAAATCCTGTGGCTGAATCTTTCCCAACCCTACATCAACCATTGTTCCTACTATGGCCCTGACCATATTTCGCAGAAACCGGTCTGCCGAAACCGTAAATTTGATCAGATTTCCATTTTGCTCCCATGCTGCCTTGAAAATTTTGCAGAAAGTAGTCTTATTGTCGCCACCTGTTTTCGAAAAACTGGCAAAATCATCGTATTCTAACAGAATTTTGCACGCTTCGTTCATTCTTTCGATATCCAGTGTTTTCCTGAACTGCCAGGCAGAATCTGCTGTAAACGGATCTTTCACGGTACTGATAAAATACTCGTATGTTCGGTAACTTGCATCGAACCGAGCATGAAAATCAGGCTGAACTTCGAAAACACTTTTAACGGCAATATCTTCCGGCAAAAATGAATTCAGCTGCAGGGAGAGCTTTTCAGAAATTTCTCCGTCAAAATCAAAATGGGCAAACATCTTGCGCGCATGAACGCCGGTATCAGTTCGTCCTGCTCCTGTTGTCTTTATTTCGGATCTCAGAATGGTGGACAGTGCTTTTTCCAGCACTTCTTGTACTGATATTTCGCGTGGCTGGATCTGATAACCGTAATAATTCTTACCGTGATAGGAAAACTCAATAAAAAATCTCAAAAAAATATTTTTGCAAAAATAGCAATTAATGGCCGGAATCGATCAGCCCGGTAATCTGAAATCCGTACGAATACAGTGCAGAAAGCACCATATTCATCAGGGTAAGCGAGATAATGAGCCACACTTTACTTTTTGATAACGGCAACATAAGAAAACCGAAGACCGTTCCATAAAGATACATGAAGAACAGCAGGAAGAAGACCAGAAAATAAGTGTAATTCGGTTCATGCTGGGAACTTGTTACAAGCGCTGAAACAAGACCGACAAGATGCATGAGAATCCACATGATGTTCAGTTGTGCGGCAAGGTAGGTATTGGCCAGGAAATGCTCCCAGAAGTTATACTTTTTCCTGATGAAAAACAGCCAGGTTACAAGGCTTGCAGCAGGAATCATCAGAAATATAAAAACGCTGAAATAATGCTCAAAAAAATTGTGCGGTTCATCAATAGCGACACCATGATATTCCAGCGTCTTTGCGGTTAACCAGTCGAAAAATTTTACCAGCAGCGTGCTTAGCGCAGTCATCACCATCACATAACCGATTGGCCGAAAATAGGGCTTTCTTTTTCCCTGCAGATAATCCTGAATCATCTTACCCGGATTGGTAAAAAGCATCTTCAGCGTATAGAAAAATCCATGGTCAACATGAAATACAGAATGCGGGATATCATGCAGAAAATATCGGGCGTCAACGCGGTGTTCGTGCGCATTCTGCCCGCAGTTCGGGCAGTAGGTCCCGACGAAAATTTCACTGCAGTTCTTGCATTCATATCTTGGCATATTCAAAAGTAAAAAAAGAACAGGTTAGTTGATATGAATTTTTGTTAAATAATACATGGTTGTTGAAAACTCCTTTCTTTTGCTGCCGAGATGCTGCGCAAAAACGTTATTTTTGCAGACGTTATTCTGAAATGTATTTCTGCCTATGAAAAGATGGTATCTCTACCCTTTTTCTCTGCTTTACGGTATCGGTTCCGGCATACGGAACACTCTTTTCTCAATAGGCCTGAAGCATTCTGTAAGGTTCAGAACTCCCATCATTAATGTGGGCAACTTAACAGTGGGCGGAAGCGGGAAATCGCCGATGGTGATGTATCTCGCCGACTATCTTTCGAAAAATTACAGAACCGGTGTCCTTTCGCGCGGCTACGGACGTGTAACAAAAGGTTATGCGGTTGTGAATTATGAAAGTAACTACAAAACTGTCGGCGACGAAGCCATGCAGCTGTTTGAAAGATTCAAAAACCGTTTTGTGATCGGTGTTTCGGAGGAACGGGTTCCGGGCGCACAGAAACTCATCGAGGATATGGATCTCGACGTTTTGGTGCTCGATGATGCTTTTCAGCACAGAAAAATAAAAGCCGGCCTCAATATTCTGATGACAGATTATAACGATCCCTACTTTAAGGACCATCTCTTACCGGCCGGAAACCTGCGAGAAAGCAGAAGCGGTGCAAAAAGAGCGCAGATCATTGTCGTTTCCAAATGTCCCGCTGAACTTACGGCAGAAAAAAAGCAGTATTATATTTCGCGCATCAAACCGCAGCATTACCAGAAGGTTTTTTTCTCGGCTATACTTTATGAAGAATACGTTCAGGGAATGGAACACCGTATTCCTGATAACAATCTTGCCTACTATGATATTCTGCTGATTACCGGAATTGCGAACCCGAAACCTCTGGAACAGCATCTCGCGCGTTTTTCACAGAAGGTAAAGCATCTGAAATTTCGCGACCATCACAATTTTTCTGATGCAGATGTGAAAAATATTCTCGCTGAATATAAAAAGCTGGGCGAATACAAACTCATTCTGACCACAGAAAAAGATTACGTCCGTTTAAAAACATTTGATTTTTTACGTGATCTTGTGTATTACTGGCCAATTCAGGTGATGATTGAAAACAAAGATGAATTCAACAGCACCATACTTTCTTACGTTAAAAATGCAAGATAAAACCCTTTGTTTTCTTCCGTGAAGGAAGAATTCTGGCGTAATAACTATATGATTGTTGATAAAATTTTTGTGGAATAACCATGAAACTCCGGTGTCATAACGCATTGATAATGTTGATAAAGCGTTGATTTTATGTGTATAAAAACAGTAATTTTTACTTGATTTATCTTCTTTTTGGTGCTACATTTACATCAATAAACAAAGTCGGAAACAGAACAATTGAGAAATCAATTTTTATGACCGATATTGATTAACACTGAATGTCTGGAATTTCATAAACCGGAAGCGATAACCTCAACACCGGAAATGCAAAAACCGGAATTCATCTGAAGTATCAGGATTTTTTTGTTAACTGACAGCGTTTTTTCAGAACGGTTTTCGAAAGAAAACAGCATTGAAAAAACAAAGAAAGAAAACTGAAAAGATTAAATGAACTTCAAATTTTCGACTGATGATTAAGTAGATTTTTACGAATCAAAACTTAATCATCAGTTTTTTATGTCTGCATCTGCAACTTAACGATAAGCCGTATTCAGCACCAATATTTTATTTTTGTACCGATGGAATTTGGTAACCGCAAAATCATTCATGTGGATATGGATGCGTTTTACGCTTCTGTGGAAC
>JAEWOM010000156.1 GCA_023399675.1 Bacteroidota bacterium | reverse complement strand
GTGCCACATTTACTTTTGCAGAATCAACGAATTCAGGCTTAAGAGCGACTTCTACCGATGAGGGAAAAATATCTGCATCAAAAAGTTCCTGCCCGTCGATTCCCAGACTTTTCTTCGCTTCCACTGTTGCCTGATCTCTGGAAATATAGGTAGCTTTTCGTACGGAACTGAGTTGGCTGATTTTTTCCACCGCTTCCATTTCCTGCTTGATGAGTTTCGCAGAATCCTGCGGGTTGTAATTTTCGTCAAAGTAAGCGTTAACCACCAATTGCTCCTTCAGATAATCTGAATATTTCTGTGCATTGATCAAGATCATTCCACACAGGCCTACCAAAAAAAGCACCAGCGCGATACTTACCACTACCGTAATATTGCTGGATCTGAGCCTTCGTTTGTTAAAATCGTCCGTTGAAGTTGGCATTAGGTCAAAAATTTCGGCTAAAATAGAAAAAAACTTCCGAAATTTGCGGTTTTACGGCCTACATTCGCTGTTAAAAAAACCTTAAAGAACCAACTGCATTTCTTCCCTCACGCCAGTGAATCTGCTGCTTTGCTATTAAATATCCGATTATGAATGTACGTGCAAAAAAACATTTGGGGCAACATTTCCTCACCGATCTCAATATTGCCAAAAAGATTGCAGAGAGTTTATCGCTGGATGGATATCGGCAAATTCTTGAAGTGGGACCCGGAACCGGAGTGTTAACCAGGTTTTTGCTTGAAAAATCAGAACAGAAGCTCTATCTGGCGGAAATTGATCAGGAATCCATCGATTATCTGATCAGGAACTTTGAACAGATCGACCAATCAACATTCGTGGGCGATTTTCTGAAGACTGACTTCGCCTTCACAAATGGGGAGCAGCTCGCTATTATCGGGAATTTTCCCTATAATATTTCGTCACAGATTCTTTTTAAAATCATAAATCACCACGAACTCGTCCCGGAAATGGCCGGTATGTTTCAAAAAGAAGTTGCTGAACGTACTGCTGCGCTTCCGAGAAATAAGGACTACGGAATTCTGTCGGTATTGGTCCAGGCATATTATGATGTCGAATATCTGTTCACTGTCCATGAAAACGTTTTCAATCCGCCTCCTAAGGTAAAATCCGGCGTGATCAGAATGGTGAGAAACCTGAAACCCGGGCTCGAAGGAAACGAAATACTTTTTAAGAAAATCGTAAAAGCCGGTTTTAATCAGCGAAGAAAAAAACTGTCGAATGCCCTGAAAACCCTTGGTATTCCGGAACAAATGAACAATCATGAATTCCTCGATAAAAGAGCTGAGGAGCTTTCTGTGAGCGATTTTATCCGCTTCGCAGCAGAGTGGAAAAGTGCTCAATAAAAAATGCGGACTTTATCGGTCCGCATTCTTTTTATCAAACTGTTCTATTCCATATTCTTTAACAGAATCCATCCGTTCCTAAGAACAGGTTCTTTACTGACCGGATCTTCATACTGCAGCACAAACCAGTAAGTGGAAGTTGGAACCGCTTTACCCTGGAATCTTCCGTCCCAGATTGCCCGCGATTTGCTTCCTTTCCAGATATTTTTTCCATAGCGGTCAAAAATATCGGCAACAAAACCGTTATAGTTGCTGAAGGTGCTGAAATCAATAAAGTCATTGTGTCCATCTCCATTCGGTGTAATAACATTGGATAAGTGAAATGTGAGGACATCCTGTGTAAATGTACAGTGACTGTCTTTCACACGAACGGTCATCGTGATAATTTCATTGTTAGGAACATTTGGAAAAACATTCGAATCCTGCCAGGACAGTCCGTTGTTTATCGAATATTCCAGTGCTGCACCTGACGGATTTTCCGCGATGATGGTCAGCGTATTGAAAGAAAATTCTCCTCTTATTGACGGTACTGTCGGGAATACAGTAATGGTTACAGTTGCCGGCTCAATTGACGGACAACCGTTTGCACCAACTGCAAATACCTGATACGTTGTAGTAGTCGTTGGAGAGACGGTAATGGTACTTCCCGTTTCCGTATGCCCTACCCAATCGTAGGTAGTTCCGCCGGTTGCCGTAAGTACAACGCTTTCACCTGCACAAATCCGAACTTCGCTTGCAGAAACCGTCGTCGTCGGCCTATCACCGTCACCCATCACGTTCACCGTTTCTGTAGCAGTACAGGTAACATTGCCCGGTTGATAAACTTTGGTTATCGTCAGTGTATAAAGACCGGCTGAACCGACAGTCGGAGTCAGGGTTGTTCCACCTGAAAGAATGGTTCCTCCTGCACTCGCTTCCCATTGAAACGTTGAACCGGCAGGATACACTGAAGAATTGGCCTGCAATTCTGCTGTCGGATTACTGCAGTTCAGAACCGGAGGCGGAGTAATATTAACCACCATTTCAGGTGCTTTTACCAGAGTGAGTTTAGCCACTTTGGCACAGAAGCCGATTTGTACACGCACCCAAACATCCTGACCACCTGCACTGGAATATGCTGTAGTATTCGGGATACTGTTGGTACCGCCTGCGTTGGCATCCGCCTGGGTCAGATAATAGGTGAATGTTGCTCCGGCTGTGGTACTGATGCTGTTCTGTGCTGTTGTTAAATCAAAAATAACATTGTTCGGGCCGTAACACTGTGTAATCGTTGCGTTCTGCACGACAGGAGAAGTACCGCCAACAATGGTAATACAGGCCTGAGCAGGGCAACTGTTTCCGGGAACGGTCGCATTGACGCAATAAACGCCCGGCTGCGTAGCGGTGTAGGACTGTTGTGTAGCTCCCGGAATATTGTTTCCGTTCAATGTCCACTGATAAATAGCTCCGGGTACATTAACAGAAGCTGTAAGAACCTGAGGCGCATTATCGCAAACGTTGATTGAGCTCGGCATCGGCGTTCCGCCAGGTCCAAGAATTTCAACACCGATATTGAATGAACCTGCTTCCAGGAAGACAGCAGAGTCGTAAGAATTATCAGTATAATCGGCCAAAACCATTTTGATACGGTAAGTTTCTCCCGGAATTACAGTGGCTTTGGCTTCTAACGGAATTACTGAACCGTTAAAATTATGTCCGGTTACAGGATTGTTATATCCTGCAAAATATGCTTCGTTCATCGGTCCGCAAGAAAGGGTGCCTCCGGTGTAGGTTGTTCCCGGACGAATATTGGTAACACTTACAGGACCTAAACCTCCGGGAAGTACTGCCAGATTGGTGAAAGTAGGATCGCCGACTTTTTTCAAAAGGAGCGCAAAAGCATCCGTATAGCTGCACGGAAACGTGGTAGTATATTCTTCGGAAGCAAAAATATAGTTGAACTTAACTTCCGTACTCGTCGGCACGAAATCGAATTCGAGATAAACAGCATCATTAAGGCTGGTTATACCCGCTCCAATTGCATCTGCCAAATCCTGATCCCCTGAATTTCCGTAGGTTGTTTCAAGGTTATCACTGTTATTGCTGGCTTCAACGTTACCTGCATTATCAGCAAAACCTGTAGAAAGCACAATTCCTGCATCAAATGGAAAATTGGCAGTTCCTTTGTTGAAATAACCCCAGGGTCTGGTTGCATCATTAGGTGCAGATGCAGGATATACGTTTACATTGGAAATATTGGGTGTAACACAGCTCGATCCGCCCGCGATAAGTACATCTTTCACCAACTGAAACGGCGTCCAGGTTGATTGAGGATACGGCGGCACGTTTACGTCAATAAAAGCGCCTGCCTTCGCTGCAGGATTTGGTGTTGATTTCGGCTGAATACGGGGCGTAACCTGCGCCGTGAGCAGTACAGCTGAAAACAGCGAAAATAAAATAGAAAATTTCTTAAAACATAGATTTGAAACCATATTACACAGTTTTCAACAAATATAATAAATTACGATATTTCTGTACAAGATTAATTCAGATTAAATGAAAGCCCTTGGTAAAAAAGGCCAACAAATTATGAAGTGGTAAATGTAACTAATTAGATTTGATATGCAATAAATACAAACAGCGAATAAACACAGAATTTTTTTTCTGCGCGTTCTGTATTCATTTATGAAAAAAATTTCGAAAAGTAGGCAGGCAGATTACATCCCATAGTATTATTTCAGCTGCCGAATAATGCATCGCAATTATTCCTCCTGTTTCAACCTTTCGATTTGCTGCTCCAGTTCACTGATTTTCTCGCGCATTGTTTTAATCGCGGTTTTATTTGTGGAAACACTGCTTTTCAGCATCACATTCTTTGCCCGTTCCCGAAGTTCATCCTCCTCGTCGTCGTCATCTTCATTAAATTCTTCGATATCCTCCTGAATATCTTCAATATCATCACTGATTTCTTCTATGTCTTCTGAAATCTCCTCGATATCTTCTGAAATCTCTTCAATATCCTCCGAAATTTCTTCAATATCTTCCTGAATATCCTCGATATCTTCCTGAATTTCAGTAACATCTTCGCGCAAAACCTCGATGTTTTCCGAACTTTTATTTACCGACATCTGAATAAAAATTGCCAGATAAATCGCTTCCAGCGACAGTATTGTGGTGAGTGCCAGCAGCATCTGCTCGAAGCGTACAATGCCAAAGACCGGCAGCAGAAAAGCGGTTACAAAAAGTATTGTATGAACAATTAACGACGGAATGGAGCCAATCCACCACATGATTCCATTCGCTACTTTTTCAAGAGCTGAGATTCTCTGTACATTTTCACTGCTCGCTTTCATCGTGCAATTATTTATTCAAAAATAAATGATTTCATTTAAAATCTCCTGACACACCCAGACCGAAAAGCGCAAAATCGTATTTTGCGGGATCCAGCGCATCGAGCTGACGCACATATTTGTCGAGTTCGGATACCGCTGTCCAGTCATTCTGCTTGCGTGTCAGCATTCTCAGTTTCCTGGAAATATTTCCAGTGTGTACATCCAGCGGAATCGACAGCATTGCGGGACTGATCCCTGTCCAGATGCCAAAATCCACATTTTTGCCGTCATTGCGCACCATCCACCGCAGAAACATCATCAGCCGTTTCGCAGACGAATTTTTATACGTGGAACTGATATGCTTCTGAGTTCGTGGCAACACGTCGCATTCCACAAAAAAATTACGGAACCGTTCAATCGGGTGATAAAAATCCAGCTCTTCATGCTTAGGCAAAAACAGGGATTCCATGGAATCATGATGTCTGTATACGCGTTGCAGACTTTTGAGGAAGCAGACCAGATCGTCTCCGTTGAAAGTTCTGTGAACCGACTGTCCCTGAAGTTTTTCGAGATCGCTTGGCTGGAAATTCGACACAAAATCATAAGGAGAATGATCCAGGTAATCTAGTATTTTTTCAGCAGAACTGATGATAGCTTTGCGGTTCCCCCAAGAAATCGTCGCGGTAAGAAACCCTGCAATTTCGATATCCTCTCTCCTCGAAAAACGGTGCAGAATCTGCAGCGGATCGTTCTCTATAAAATCCGGACGGTTATACTGCTCCACTTTTTCATCCAAAAATTCTTTTAACTCTGCTAATTCCATGAGTTCGGTTTGTTTTGAATTAAATTTTTACAGGCTCCAGTGCTGTAGGCAGAAACGTATTGGGAAAAACGGTTCTCGCTTCGTTTGTAAACACCGACAGATCCTGATATCTGTTTGAAAAATGACCCAGAATCAGTTTTCCGACCTGTGCTTTTTTTGCTGTAATGGCAGCTTCGAGGGCAGTGGCGTGTCCGGTATAATCCGCCATTTCTTTCAAATCGTGCAGAAAAGTTGCTTCATGGTACAAAACATCCACACCATGAATGATCGGCACAATTTCCGGGCGAAACCGTGTATCACTGCAGAACGCATACGATTTTGAAGGCTGCGCTTCCAGGGTCAGCACATCATTCGGAATGGTATAGCCGTCGGCAAGTGTAAAATCCTGTCCCAGCTTCAGATTGTAATAATCGCAGCTTTGTATTTCCGGGTATTTTGAGATCTCCGCCATATTCAGATGCCTGATTTTCGTCTTTTCGCGAAACAGATATCCGTTACAGTAAATGCGGTGATCTAACGGAATGGTAAACACTTCAACTCTTTTATCTTCAAAAATTTTCACCGATTCATTTCCTTCCTGCTCATGAAAAATCAATTCAAAACCACGTACCGTTTCTGTGATGCGGAATATGGTTTCAATCATATCCCGGATACCTTTCGGACCGTAAATAATCAACGGGGTTTCCCGGCCGACAAAACGAAAAGACGCGATTAATCCGGGCAAACCGAAACAG
>JAEWOM010000043.1 GCA_023399675.1 Bacteroidota bacterium | reverse complement strand
GATTTTATCCTGCAGGCAGCAAACGACCAGTTTGCCAAAAAGAAATGGGCAAATGCCATTCAGCTGTACGAAAGACTGACCAATCTGGTAGCCGGTACAGATGATGCCGCCAACGTTGTTTTCAATTCTGCCTACGCAAATTACTACGATAAAAACTACAAACTTGCAGGTCATCAGTTCAAGAATTTCTCGGTAACATTTCCGCAGGATCCGCGTAAAGAAGAAGCGGCTTATATGTCTGCGATCTGTTATTATAATGGGTCCATGGATTATAACTTGGATCAGTCCAGCACCGATCTGGCTATTACTGAACTGCAGAATTTCCTCAATGATTATCCGGATTCCGAACGTTCCAAGAATATCGGACAGATGATCGATGAACTTTCGTACAAACAGGAGTTTAAAGCCTATGAAAATGCCCGTCAATATTACAAAATGGGCGATTACAAAGCGGCTAATGTGGCATTGGAGAATGTGCTGAACGATTTTCCGGCAACGAAACTGAGACCGAATATTTACGATTACATGATGAGGTCGAAATTCGAACTCGCAAAGCACTCAATCTATGACCTGAAGCAGGAAAGAATTGATAACGCCATTGCATATTCGAAATTTGTTGAAAAAGAACTTCCGGGAACTGATTTTGCAAAAGATGCCGCCAAAATGCGCGAAAGTCTCCATGCTGAAGACAAAAATTTTGCACAGGTAAAAGCACAGACCGAAGCGAGAAGAGCAGAACTGGAAGCGAAGCAGAAAAGACTTGCAGATCAGGAAAAAATAAGAGAAGGAGAAAATGCGGAACGTTCACAGAGACAGAGTCAAATGGACAGTGCAGTAGTAGTAACGCCGCCGCCGGCAGTTTCAATTCCGATACAAAAATAATTTGTAACTTTGCCCACTTTATAATTGCAAATCAGTTTACAATGTCCGCACCAGAAATAAAAGCAGAATTAAATACCATTACCTACGACAGAGACAGAATCGAAGAAAAAGTCGGTTCTATCTACGAAGCTATTGTAATCATGGGTAAGAGAGCAGAGCAGATCAACGCCGAAATCCGTACGGAACTTCACGGAAAACTGGATGAGTTTGCTGTGCACAACGCAACACTTGAAGAAGTTTTCGAAAACAGAGAGCAGATTGAAATCTCCAAGCACTACGAAAAACTTCCGAAGCCGACTTCTATCGCGATTAAAGAATGGCTGGATGACAGCATTTATCACAGAAAAACAGAAGACAGAGACTAATCTGTGTTTTCGTAAAATAATCAGCCACATAAGTTTTGCTTATGTGGTTTTTCATTAAATGCCTAATTTCGCAAGAGCCAAACCACAGAAATAATGAGTTTAGAAAACAAAAAGATTTTGATAGCTGTCACGGGCGGCATCGCTGCATATAAAATCAACATGCTTGTCCGTGATTTGATAAAGAAAGGCGCGGAAGTTCAGGTCATTATGACGCCTGATGCAGAAAATTTTGTGTCGAGACTTACCCTGTCAACCCTTTCGAAAAATCCGGTCTATACTGATTTTTATGGTGAGAACGGAACATGGAACAGCCATGTGGAACTCGCTCTTTGGGCTGATTTGCTTTTGGTTGCGCCATGCACAGCGAATACGCTGGCAAAAATGATTCACGGAATCTGCGATAACCTGGTCATCGCGACGTATATGTCGGCAAAATGTCCGGTGTATATTGCTCCGGCAATGGATCTCGATATGTATGCGCATCCTTCGACAAGGCAGAATCTGGAAATGGCTGAAGATTTCGGACATACGGTTATACCTGCAGAAGAAGGGGAACTCGCAAGCGGTCTTATCGGTCAGGGTCGAATGGCAGAACCTCAAACGATACTTTCACACCTTGAACAGCATTTTCAAAACCTACATAACACTCAAAATTTGGAAGGAAAAACCGTTCTGATCACGGCCGGACCAACCTACGAGGCAATTGATCCGGTTCGGTTTATAGGCAATCATTCTTCAGGAAAAATGGGTTTTGCCATTGCCGAGGAAGCCGCAGCAAGAGGAGCTGATGTGATTCTGATTTCAGGACCAACCGCAGAAAAGGCAAAAAATGACCGAATCTGTTTGCACAGTGTAATGTCCGCAAAAGAAATGTATGCAAAAGTGTTCGAATTTTATGACGGTGTTGATATTGCCATTGCGAGTGCAGCTGTTGCCGATTATGCCCCGAAAACGGTTGCTGCTGACAAAATCAAGAAAAATGATGATGACCTGACTATTGAACTCGTGAAAAATCCGGACATTCTCAAATCCATGGGAGAGCAGAAAAAACAGCAGTTCCTCGTGGGATTTGCCCTGGAAACACAGAATGAAGAAGAAAATGCGAAGGCTAAACTCCGGAAAAAAAATCTCGATATGATCGTACTGAATTCTCTGCGCGACGAAGGTGCGGGCTTTAAAAATGATACCAACCGGATCAAAATTCTTTCGGAAAAGGAAACTCTTACATTCGACCTGAAATCTAAAACGGAAGTTGCAGCTGATATTCTGAATATCGCAGAAGAAATGATGAAAAAACGCGCATGATCTTCGGTGAGTTGCCGCACAAAAGGCTAAAAATCAAAATAATTTAACTATTTTTCCGTTTCTATATCCAACAATGACAGCATGAAAAAGTACTTTATCCTCTTAATTTTATTTATTACCGGAACATCCGCATATTCTCAGGAGCTTTTCGCCAATGTCACCGTTAATGCAGATCAGTTGGCCGGAAGTAATCAGCAGGTTTACAGAAATCTGGAGAAGAATCTTCGGGATTTCATCAATAATACAAGTTGGGCCGGCAAAAAACTGCAGAATCACGAGAAAATCAAATGCAATTTTGCGTTTGTGCTGAACGGAAGAGAAGGAAATAAATATATCGGCTCTCTTTTGGTGCAGTCCGTTCGTCCGGTTTTCAATTCTACCTACGAGTCGCCTCTGCTGAATATCAATGATCAGAAAGTGACATTTGAATATCATGAAAATGAAAACCTGGTTTTTAACGAAAGACAGTTTTCAGGAAAAAACCTTTCCGATCTCGTCAGTTACTATGTCTATATCATCTTGGGTTACGATGCCGACAGTTTCCAGTCTATGAGCGGTCAGCAATATTTTACGAAAGCACAGGCTATTTCCCAGAATTCGATGAACCGCGGATTTGATGGCTGGGCTGTAGTTGAAGGGCCGAGAACACGCGGCGCGCTGATTGACGGTTTAATGAACCCGAACACCAATACGCTGCGTGCAGCATCATACACCTATCACCGTGCCGGTCTGGATCAGCTAAGCAATCAGGATCAGTCGCAGGGCAAAAAGAATATTGCAGGCGCTTTGATGCAACTCCAGAAGTACGAAAACACATTCCAGATGAATTATCCCGTGAATATCTTTCTGGATGCAAAGGTAGCGGAGATTTACAGCGTTTTCGACAGCACGAATAACGGCGGGGTCAATCTGAATGACTTGAAAAACCTCATGACGGTTCTATCGCCTAAAAATATCGACAGCAAATGGAGCAAATGGCGTTAAGCTAACGCATTTGGCAGCAGTGATATTTGAGCAAGAGGGAAATTAGTCTTATTTTTGCCGCTTAATTTCTCAGGTTTCCCATGCTTTCAGCTTTAAAAATTCAGAATTATGCACTCATTTCTTCTCTTGAAGTGGGTTTTAATGCTGGTTTGCAGGTAATTACAGGTGAAACCGGTGCCGGAAAATCAATTATTCTCGGTGCGCTGCGCCTCATTTTAGGAGAAAGAGCAGATCTGAAAAATGCAGGCGATTCTTCGGTGAAAAGTGTTGTAGAAGCAGAATTTTCCATTTCAGATTCCCGTAAAGATTTTTTCGAAGAGCATGACCTTGATTTTGAAGAATTGACTGTTGTTAGGCGGGAAATCCTTCCCAGCGGAAAATCGAGGGCATTTGTAAACGACGTGCCGGTGACGCTCGAGACTCTGCGCTTACTGTCGCAACAATTGATTGACATTCATTCCCAGTTCGAAACGGAAAGTTTATTTTCAGCTGATTTCCAGTTCAGGATTTTAGATAATTTTGGTGACAATAAATCACTGATAACCAATTATCAGCAGGATTTCGCAGATTACCGCAAAAAGAACAATGAGTTGTCCGAACTGAAACTGAAACTGCAGCAGGGTCAAAAAGATTCCGATTACCGAAACTTTATTCTGAATGAACTGAAGGAAGCCGATTTGGACCTGGTGGATCTCGAAGACATTCAGGAAAGACTCAGAACGCAGGAAAATGCAGGCAATATTTCCGAGAATCTGTCGGAAATTCTCGCACGGTTCGATGCAGAAGAAATCGGAATTCTCGACAGCCTGAACGATGTGCGTTCTAAACTTTCCAAAACAGCAGAACTTTCGCACCAGTTTACTGAACTCGAACAGCGTTTCGAAGAAAATTTTGTTGAGCTGAAGGATATGCTTTTCGAAATGCAGAACCGGGCAGAACTGATCGAAACAGATCCTGCGCTTCTGCAGCAGCTGAACGAACAGTACAATAAAATCAATGCACTTTTTCTGAAGCATCAGGTTTCTACCGTAAATGATCTGATTGAAATTCGGGATCGGCTTTCGGGTGAAAAAACCGGTTTTGAACAGGTTGAAGAATTGATTGCGCTTACTGAAATAGACATTCAGAGTACGGAAAAAAAACTTCTGGAATCGAGCAGTAAACTCTCTAAAAACCGTGCGAAAGCGGCAGCGAAATTCAAAACTGAAATGGAATCGTTGCTGAAAAAACTCGGACTGGAAAAGGCAAAAATTGAAGTCGACCTGAAACCTGCAGCAGATCTTAACGCATACGGTAAAGACGAGGTGGAATTGCTGTTTCAGGCCAATTCAGGATTTCCGTTGAAGCCGATCAAAACAGCAGTTTCCGGAGGTGAAAGATCACGTGTAATGCTTGCCGTAAAAAAAATTATGGCTGAAAATTCAGAATTCCCGACTTTAATACTCGACGAAATCGATACCGGCGTTTCCGGTAAGGTTGCAGACGAAATGGGGAAAGTAATGCGTGAAATGTCTACGAATATGCAGCTGATCGTTATTACACACCTTGCGCAGGTCGCCGCGAAAGGCGATCATAACTTTAAAGTGGTGAAGAATGACGTTAAAGGGAAAACGCAGTCTGATATTATTCCACTGAAACAGGAACAGAAACTACAGGAAATTGCCCAGCTGCTGTCCGGTTCTGAAATTACGGATGCTGCACTGAAGCAGGCCGCAGAACTCATGAAATAGTTTTTTGTAACAAACTGTTATTTCCCGCATACTTATCCTGTACAGGATTGATCAATTTTGTTTTACGCTAACTCCTCCGCATACTCCGTGGTTTTTTTCGAACGGTAAGCGGCAGGAAACTGTTTAACATTAAAAAAGTATGCAAAATGAAAACAAAACTTCTGCTAACCTGCACAGCATTATTCGCGGCTATTCTGACATATGCCCAGAACACATTTCTTTGGCGGATTGAAAATCCGAAAAACAGGCATGTTTCTTATATAACCGGAACCAATCACCTGCTTACTGATCATTATCTGAAAAGTTTTCCGATTATTTCTCAAAAAATGTCCGAAGCGACGACGGTGGTTTTTGAACTTGGTCAGGATGATGTGGATGAACAGAAAAAAGCCATGCGGGCGCGTCCCGAAAACGAAGAACTCAAAAAATTGCTGACGGAAGAACAAAAGGAAAAAGTGGTAAAATTCCTTGGTAGCGATGCGTTGAAGCAAACACCGGTAGGACTTGTGGCGATGATATCGGCCTTTAATACCGTATCCAATCATCCTTCATCAAAAGGTGAAAATATAGAGGTCGTATTGAAAAAATCCGCTGTAGCCCAGTCAAAGAAGATTATTTATCTGGAAACGGGCAAGCAGCAACTGGATGCCGTTCTCGAATCGCAATCCGGCGGCATTATGGGATTCCTTGCTAAAAATTCACTGAATCAGATGGTCGGTGAACTGGGAAATACCATCGAGAAAAACGAGCCCGAAAAAGCCATAAAAAAATACTACGATCAGGAATTTGATTATTTCCTGAACCGTGGAGTATACACGAAATATCATAAGACGATCCTGAAGGATCGAAATGAAAACTGGATGAAACAGCTGCCCGGTATTCTTGACGCGCAGAACACTTTTATTTCAGTAGGTAGTATGCATCTGCAGTATAACGTGGGTCTTATATCCCAGTTGATGAAACGCGGCTATATTTTGACACCGATTGACATGAAAACCGGCAAGGATCTTCCGGTCAGACAATAAATTATTTTTTATCTTTCATGAATTCAAAAATTAAGTAAAATGCTGATAAAATTTCTGCAGCTGGAAATCAGGAACTTTCTCCGAAGCAAATCATTCGGGGTAAGTTTGGCGATGAAAATAGGGATGTTTTTCATTTACGCTTATATGGCGGCTGTGTTCTTCGGCGGTGCGTTTTTACTTTATTTCGGTGCAAAAGAAGAAGATGCAGATTCATTTAAGCTTTTTGCCGGTTATTTCGTGTTTTACTGGCTTATCGATTTACTGCTGAAGTATTTCATGCAGCAGCTCCCGGCCGAGAATATCAAACCGTTTCTAACGCTGAAGGTTACGAAGTCTCAACTGGCAGGTTTCAAACTGGCAAAAATAATGGCATCTTTCTTTACCTGGTGTTTCATGCTGTTTATGATTCCGTTTACGCTGTTACTGTTAATGGACGGCAGTTATTCTACTTCCGGAATTATTGCGGTTTTTGCAGGAAGCACAGCCTTGCTGATCGGAAATACTTTCATTAATACCTTTATTAACAAGAGCAATACCGTTCTTTATGCGGTGATCGGAGTTTTGGCAGCCATTGCAGCAATGTATTATTTCAATATCATTGATTTGGTCGCTGTTTCCGAACAAATCATATTCATGCTTTATGACTTTCCGGTGCTTGCCTTGTTGTTTATTGCTTTGGCAGTGCTTCTCGGATACTTCACTTTTCGGTTTATCCGCCAAAATCTTTATCTAGATAAAGGTTTGGAAATGAAAAGATCTGTTGGTAAAACGGAAAATATCGCATTCCTGAATCGGTACGGAACCATAGGAACATTCATCAACAACGATATCCGGATGATCAAGCGCAGCAAGGCGGCAAGAAGTGCGTTTATCGGTGGTTTTCTGTTTCTGTTTTACGGGCTGCTGGTGTATTCCAACGGTTATGACAACAGCTTTATGATGATTTTTATGGGAATTTTTGTTACCGGAGGTTTTAATATGATGTTCGGCCAGCGCGTTCCGGCCTGGGATTCCTCCTATTATCCGTTGATGATGACGCAGAATGTTCCCTATAAAGAATTCCTGAAAGCCAAATGGATGCTATTCGTTATTGCAATCGCTGTTTCCATGGTGCTTGCGGTGGGCTACGCTTTGATAAGCTGGGAATATTATTTTACCATTTTCGCAGCCGGACTGTATAATTTAGGCGTTAATTCCTATCTCACGCTGCTTGCGGGCGCATACAATAAGAAACCGATCGATTTAAATTCTGCTTCGAAAGGATTTACGAGCGGACAGAATAATTTCAACCTGAAAATTCTGCTGATCATGATTCCCCAAATGCTGATTCCAATGGCTGTTTTTGGTGTTGTGGAATATTTTGCAGGACTGATGCCGGCAGTAATTGTGCTCGGAATCCTGGGGCTGATCGGATTTCTGCTGCGCGACCGGATTTTTGATATGATCGTAAAAATTTATAAAACAGAAAAATACTCTACTATCGCCGCTTTTAAAGAGGGCTAAAAAAATTATCCATGATTAACATCCATAATATTTCTAAGGTTTACGGAAATGCAAAAGTCCTGGAAATCGATCATCTGGAAGTTCCGAAAGGGGAAACCTTTGGGCTGGTCGGAAACAATGGCGCAGGAAAAACAACGCTGTTCAGCTGTTTGCTGGATCTCATTCAGCCAACAACTGGTTATATAGCCATTGAGGATATTAAAGTACATGAATCTGAAGCCTGGAAAAATAAAGTTTCAGCTTTTATTGATGATACTTTCCTCATCGGCTATCTCACACCGGAAGAATATTTTTATTTTCTGGGAGAACTTCGCGGACAGAACAAAAGTTCTGTAGATGAGTTCCTGCAACAGTTCGCTGATCTGTTCAACGGTGAAATACTCAATGCCGGGAAATACATTCGCGATCTTTCCAAAGGAAACCAGAAGAAAGTCGGCATTGTCGGCGCTTTGATCGGGAATCCTGAAATTATTGTGCTCGATGAACCTTTTGCAAACCTGGATCCGTCAACCCAGATCAAACTCAAGAATCTGATCCGCGTCTGGTCTCAGGATGCGCGCGTAACCTTTCTGATTTCCAGCCACGATCTTGCGCACACTACAGAAGTCTGCAACCGCATTGTGGTGCTCAACAAAGGCTTCGTGATTAAGGATATCAAAACCAGTCCGGAAACCCTGAAGGAACTCGAAAATTATTTTGCAGAGCAGGTATCTGTCTGATCAGTGGTTAAACCATATCTTCGGGTTTTACCCATTCATCGAACTGGTCTGCAATAAGTAATCCCAGGTTTATCGCTTCTTCGCGTAGTGTAGTTCCGTTTTTATGGGCAGTTTTGGCAATTTTTGCAGCGTTTTCGTAACCAATGTGCGGATTGAGTGCCGTAACCAGCATGAGCGATTTATCCAGCAGTTCTTTTATTCGCGTTTCATTCGCTTCTATTCCGACGGCGCAATGGTCGTTGAATGAAATACAGGCGTCTGCAAGGAGCTGTGCCGATTGCAGATAATTGTAGGCCATAACCGGTTTGAAGACATTCAACTCAAAATTTCCCTGAGTGCCTGCAAATGAAATGGTGGTGTCATTTCCCAAAACCTGTGCGCAAACCATCGTCATTGCTTCATTTTGGGTCGGGTTCACTTTTCCCGGCATAATTGAGGATCCCGGTTCCTTTTCCGGTATGAAAATCTCACCGATTCCGGATCGCGGCCCTGAAGCCAGAAACCGGATGTCCTGTGCTATTTTAAACAGACAAACAGCCAACTGTTTCAGCGCACCGTGTGATTCCACGATGGCATCATGTGCTGCAAGCGCCTCAAATTTATTCGGAGCCGTAATGAAAGGAAGTCCTGTAAATTCTGCGATGTATGCAGCTGCTTTTTCCGCATATCCTTCAGGGGTGTTAAGGCCGGTTCCTACTGCAGTTCCTCCAAGTGCCAGTTCCGACAGATGGGGTAGTGTATTTTGAATTGCGTTCAGCGCATAATTCAATTGGGCTACATATCCTGAAAATTCCTGACCTAAAGTCAGTGGTGTCGCATCCATGAGATGTGTTCTCCCGATTTTCACAGTTTTTTCGAATTTTTTGGATTTTTCCTGAAGGGTGTCCCGAAGTTTTTCAACTGCAGGAATGGTTTGCTGAACTGTCTTTTTATAGGCCGCAATGTGCATTGCTGTCGGAAAAGTGTCATTTGAACTCTGTGACTTATTTACATCATCATTCGGATGCACCGGAGAAGTTTCCCCCAGTTTTCCGCCGGAATTTACGAGTGCTTTATTTGAAATCACCTCGTTGATATTCATATTACTTTGCGTTCCGCTACCGGTTTGCCATATCACCAGCGGAAACTGGTCGTGCAGTTTGCCTTCCAGAAT
>JAEWOM010000101.1 GCA_023399675.1 Bacteroidota bacterium | reverse complement strand
CTGTTACGAAGCCTTCTGGCAGCGTTTTGTCTGATTCTTTTTAGTGCTGATTTATGATTTGCCATTATTGTCTCTCAATTGTGGGTGCAAAGATAAAACTATATTTTTATTCTCCAAATTATTTTTAGAAAAAATTTCATTGCACTCCGTTTTTTATGAATGAATCGCCTCAAAGACGCTTGTTATCACGCATTTCATTTTCTGAAATCGCTCATGGTCACCACGCAAATCGATTATGATATCCATTTTTCGCCTGCGTGGCAATGCGGTTACTTATTTACCTTTTGGATGACCGAATTTTTGATTCCGAGTTTCTCCAGATCATTCTGCATTTTAATCGCATCTTCCAGGCTCTTCGCTTCACCATGCGTATAGTAGAACAGCCCGTTTTCGCGTTTTCTCACAACATTCTTAAGGTTTTTGAGGATGTACGAATCGTTTTGCAGTTTGTCTTTCCCTACAAAAACTTCGAGCGTATAATAGCCGGTGCTGAGTTTTTGGTTCGGAACGAAACTTACGGCATAGGCATTCCTGAATCCTGCATCTCTCGCTGTTTTCAAATGCTGATCGCGCACAGATGCGTAATTGGTTTCAGCAAAATAATACTTGTACACGCCGTTTTCCTTTATTGCCAGGATGTTTTTCAGTCCTTTCAATGACGGATCTCCATAATTATGCTTGATCGGTGTGCTCATCAGCAAGATTCTGAAATCATTTTTCAGCGGCTGCTCTTTCGGTTTTTCCGGTTCTTTTGCGGCCTCTTTTACACCGCCCATTCGGTCATAGGCTTTTTTATAGCTCATGATTGCACTGAAAATACTCTGCGAAATTTCTGCTTTTCCTCTTTCGGAAGCCAGATAGCGAGCTTCAGCTTCGTTGCTCACAAAACCCATTTCTATCAGTACCGATGGCATCGCGTTCATACGCAGAACGTGGAAGTTTTCCTGTTTTACCCCACGGGAAAAGCGGTTGTCCTTCTGCACAAAGTTTTCTTCGATAAATCCGGCAAGCTTAAGGCTTGCGTCGCGATATTTACTCTGCTGAATTTTTAAGGCAATCAGTGATTCCGGTGACCGCGGATCATAGCTGGCAAAAGTCGCCCTGTCCTGTGCATCGAGCATAATTACGTCGTTCTCTGCTTTTGCCACTTCCAGGTTGGTGGAATTCTGCGCGACACCCAAAATAAAGGTTTCGGTTCCATACGGTGCAGTTTTAACGCTGGAATTAACGTGAATCGACACAAATAAATCAGCTTTGCTGCGGTTGGCAAGCTTCGTACGATCCGTCAGAGACGGATATTCATCAATTTTTCTGGTGTAAATTACTTTGAAATTTTTGTCCTTTTCAAGCATTTTCCCTACGCGAAGGGTTACATCCAAAGTGATATCTTTTTCTGCTACATAACCGATACCGCTGTAGGATCTGTTTGCCCCGTGATCGCTTCCACCGTGACCTGCGTCAAGTACGATGGTAAACTTCTTCTGTGCTGGCGCAACAGCAAACAAAAACAGCAGTATGAGCAGGTAATATTTTTTCAAACAAAATCTTTTGTGCATAACCAATAACAAAATATTATTTTAATTTTGAACCCTGATAAAAACAAACTTTCAGCGCATCAAAACCGGCTTCAAAAATAAATTTCTAATACTAATTATCCTAATTTTTAACAATTTTTTAGCAATAGCCTCTGCTCAAAATTTGTCTGGAAATAAGATAGTTAATGATACTGTTTCCAAAAACGATACCATCGTACAGCTGACAGGGAAAGAGCATCTGGACGATATTCTCAGGACGAAAGCCGACAATCAGCGTGCAGATCCTCAGAACAAGATGATCTACCTCAATAAGAATGCTCAGGTGATTTATCAGGATATGCAGATCGACGCCGATTACATCCAGATCGATATGGAAAATGAGATGGTTTTTGCGCGCGGCGAGATTGATTCTACCGGTAGAGTCATTACATCTGCTGTAGCCACACAGGCCGGAAAAACGTATCAGTACAGCGAATTCAATTATAATTACCGAACAAGGCAGGCCATCGCGTTCAATGCGAGAACGGAAGAGAGCGAAGGCGTCATAGTGGCGAATAAAACCAAGAAATACAACGATTCCGTCTTTTTTATGCGGCGCGGACTGTACACCACAGATGAATATTACATTCAGGGAAAAGATTCGCTCGCCGATTATCATTTGCTTGCGCCGAACATCAAACTCATCAAAGGAAAAGAAAAATCGCAGGTCATTACCGGTCCGATTCAGATGTACATTGAACAGGTTCCGACACCGCTGATTCTGCCGTTTGCCGTTTTGCCGTTTGCCGATAAAAGATCGGCCGGAATTCTGATACCCAGTTTCGGGGAAAGGCAGGATGTAGGTTTTTTCCTGCAGGGACTTGGCTATTATCAGCCTATCGGAGAACATTTCGATATTAAGATTCTGGCAGATATCTATACCAAAGGCAGCTGGAACCTCCGGCCCGAAGTAAATTATATTAAGAAATACCGCTACAGCGGAAATTTTGCCGCAGATGTGGGCGCAACAGTACGGGGAATTAAAGGTCTCAACAATTATTCTCAGGCGAGAACTTTCCGCATCGCATGGCGGCATGCGCAGGATTTGAAGGCCAATCCGTTGCTTACTTTCTCTGCATCAGTGGATGTTGTGAGTAATAAATTTTACAACAATACCATCAACAATAATTACATATTCAACCAGAACGTGCTGAACACCCAGCAGAATTCTACCTTGAGTTTAATTAAAAGGTTTTTGAATCTGCCGGTCACCATTACCGGAACGGCATCTTATTCGCAGAATTTTGCATCAGGAAACGGAGATCTCCGGCTTCCTCAGTTGAATGTTGCGATTAACCAGTTCTATCTATTTAAACCGAAAACCGGTGTGCGACAGGGACTTTTGGAGAACATAACCGTGAATACGGGTCTGAATTTCACCAATTTCGTCAATACCAATGAAGGTGAAATGTTTAAGCGCGAAATGTGGCAAAAAATGCAGACCGGTCTGCAGAATAATATTTCCATCGGAACCAATAC
>JAEWOM010000303.1 GCA_023399675.1 Bacteroidota bacterium | reverse complement strand
ACGTCTTGCTCTGCTTCCGAAAATATCCTGAACATTAAAGGCAATGGTTCCGTTTCCGTCCCAAATGGTTTTGTTTGCACCAAAATTAAGCACGTACATTGGTTTTCTTTCGCTCGATGCTGTTTTTTCTCCACCGTGAAAGAAGCCCTGCAGCTGCAGGTTCATCATGTTATCCACTTTGAAGGTATTGGTCAGACGTATTCTCGAAGAAAATCCGCTGCCGTCAAAATTCATCGGCGCAGGCATCAGCACAGGATCGTAGTACGAACCGGTTGATTTATATCCGTACAGGTCCACATTGGCCATAATTTTCCACCAGCTCAACAGGTCTGCAGTTGCATTCAGGTCCAGACCATAGCTCGATTCAGTACCGATGTTGTAAGGTCTTGATGTAAAACTGTCCGGTCCATCCTGAAAAACCACCATTTGAATTTCGTTGTCCGTATGCTTATAATAAAGAGTCGGATTGATGGTAAATTTCCGCTTCTGAATCGCGTAGCCCAATTCGAAGGAGTTGGTATACTGAGGGTTCAGATCCGGATTTCCGGCAAACTTATTCCGGTTATCGTTATATGATGAAAACGGTACAAGGAACCAGGAACGAGGTCTTCTGATTCGTCTGGAATAATTCAGTAAAAGCTGATTGTTATTTTCACCGATATCATAGCTCAAAAATGCACTTGGGAAGAAGCCGAGATAATTTTTTGCTATATCTGTATTCTCTCCGCTTAAATCGTTAAACACAACGTTGATATCAGAATGTTCTGCTCTTAAGCCCAACTGGTATCCGAAGCGGTTGATCTTGCTTTTGAACTGTCCGTAAACCGCGTTGATCGTCTCTTTGTAGACGGTGTTACTCGTAAAATCCTCGAGCACTGTAAAGTTAATATCATCAGTTGATTCCTGCACACGGTAATCGTAATCGTTGACATTGCGGTCTATTCGGTAACCGGCTTCAAGTTTGGAATTTTCACCGATTGGCAGTTCGTAGTCAACTTTTCCGATAATCGTCTTGTTGTTCGTGTACTGATCAATTAAATTCCGCAGGATAAAGGCTCCGTTTTCAGTTTCTTCAACATTTGAATTGTCATCGTTGTTGCTGTTCTGAATACTGAATGACGTATAGATCATCTGCCCTTCATCGTCAATTTTATGATCGAGGCCGATGTCTCCCTGCCAAGAGAAATTATTTCCTCTTCCTCTGCTGTCACGTCCTGTTGCAGATAAAAAGTTGTTTCCGCTGCCGTATTCAAAATAATTCACATCACCGAAACTTTCATTTTCCGAATGACGAACCATTCCGGAAAGGTTGAACGCGGTGCGGTCTGTGATGTCAACAGAAAATCCGGCATTGGCATTGTAAAATCTGTTTTCAGATTCAGTAATACTTTCCTGATCTTCAAAACGGGTCAGCTGATTATTCGAATCAAAATATCGGGTCTCCGTGTTGCTCTCTCCGCGTCTTTCATTGTATCCGCCACCGCCATTCAGAAACCAGGTCCAGTTTCCGCGGCGCCAGCTTAAATTGGTATTCAGATTTGTACTTGGCAAATAGCCCACAGAACCGGTAACGCTTCCGTTAAAGCCCATCCCTCTTCCTTTTTTCAGAATGATGTTCAGGATACCTGCAGTTCCGGAAGCTTCAAATTTTGACGAAGGATTGGTAATAACTTCGATTCGCTCGATCTGGTCTGCAGGAATGGACTGAAGGGCATTTGCGCCGCTGTCAATTCCCAACAGTGATGAAGGCTTGCCGTTGATCAGAAAACGTACATTGGAATTTCCTCTCATGGAAACCGTTCCATCTGTATCCACCGCAACGGAAGGAACATTACTCAAAACGTCCTGAAGATTTCCACCTTTACTGATGACATCCTGAGCCGGATCATATACTTTTTTATCGAGTTCCACTCTGTACGGACGTGTCGTAGCGGTAATCACCACACCTTCAATTTCCTGCGTCTGCAGGTTGGTGGTGGAAGTTTCAGGTTCCAGAACGATATTCTCCAGTCTGCCGCCCGTGATGTTTCTTTCGGCTGTAAACTTTTTAAAGTCAATGGCTTCAACGGTAACCGTGTAGTTGCCGGGCACCAGCTGCACGCTGTAATTTCCGTTCTCATCTGTAAGTGCAGCATCACTGTACAGCATATTCACTTTGCTGCTGAAATTAACTGATGCATAAGGCATAGGCTGATTCTGGGTGTCGACAATAGTACCGGTAACCGAGATTTTTTCCTGTGCAAATGCCATCGTAGCGGCGGTAAACGCCAGCGTCAGCGCGAGCGATTTTTTGGTGATCAGTTGGACGATTTCTGTTTTAGTCATTCTGAATTTTTTGCAGTGCAAAGAAACAGTGAAAACCTGCGACAGGCTTTATATTTTTTGCAATAAATGTTGTGATATATTAAATTTTTTGAAATTTATTTCTTCCATTAGACTGGAAAAAAGGCAAAATGTTACATTTCAAACTGTTAAAAATTTGCCAAATCTTTATTTGATGTTTTTCGAGTTCAGCCATTCCTGATAATCTCGTGCATTTTTTGCGTGTTCTGTGTCGCTGGCTGTAAATCTGTGGAAACCGAACTTATCAGGATCAGCTGCCATGAAAATATAGTTATGCTGTTCCGGATTCAGCACTGCATCCACTGAATTTTTATCAGTAATGCAAATCGGTCCCGGAGGAATTCCGGCATTGGCGTAAGTGTTATATGGTGACGGATGTCTCAGGTGTTTGTACAGGACTCTGCGAATGGGTGTCGTAAAGTTGGTTTCTTTGTTGATTGCGTAGATCACCGTAGGATCACTCTGCAGTTTCATGCCTTTTTTGTAGCGGTTCAGGTAGAGTCCGGCAATGGTTTTCATTTCATCCGGTTTGCCGCCGCTTTCTTTAAAAACAATGGAAGCGAGTGCATAAACCTGATCACGCGTCAGTCCGCTTGCTTTTTCTTTTGCAATTCTCTCGGCAGTCCAGAATTCTTTGTACTGGTCGTCGAATTTTTTGAAGAATTCTTCCGGTTTTACCGTCCAGAAAAAATGGTAGGTATCAACGAAAAAGTATTTCTTGAGGTCTTCTGCGTTTTTATATCCGCGTTCAGCTGCAATTTTATTCAGGTCATTAACGAAACGCAGCGAATCAACTTCTGTTTTGCGCGCAACGCGTCCGATCATTTGGTATACATCGCCAAAATCGCCGATTCTGAATGTATTTTCGGTCTGGTTTCCGGCTTTGATCATGTTCACGAGGTCGGTGTTGTTGGTGCCGCTTATTACGCGGTAACGCCCTGGATGAAAGTAACGGTCCATATTTTTGTCGAGTGCCACCGCTTCAAAAGCCTCTCTGTCCTGCACGTACGGTCCAATGGAATCCAGAATCTGCTTGAAATTTGCACCGGTCGGCACATGGAAGTATCCTTCTTTCTCCACGTTATTCGAGAAGTATTTTTTGTAATAGCTAAATCCGAAGTAACCTCCGATCAGCAGCACCAGAGCCGCAATAACAGCGATAATTGAACAGCCTTTTTTCATAATTTTAACCGAATAGCGCGGTAGTTTTCCGCATTTTTTTATTTTGATGAACGCATAGTGCGCCGTTAATTTATTTTAGATGTTAATTTTACCCTGAAACACCATTTTCGCAGGTCCTTCCAGCCAGACGTCGGTGAAATTTCCGTTAAGTTTTTTAGAATATACTTTAAGATTGCCACCCAGAACTTTGATAGCAACCTCGTTGAGATGCTGCTTTTCCATCCAAGTTAATGCCGCAGCGGTAACGCCTGTGCCGCAACTGTAGGTTTCATCTTCCACGCCCCGTTCATAGGTGCGAACAAAAAGAGTATGGTCGTCAACAACTTCTACAAAATTTACATTGATTCCTTCCGCCGCATATTTTTCAGAGTTCCGGATTCTGCGTCCTTCTTCAAAAACGGGAAAGTGCTGTACATCATCCACGAACTGCACGTAATGTGGTGAACCCGTATTCAAAACAAAACATTCACCGTCATTTTTTGCAGTTTCCACATCAATCATCTTCAGCTTGATGCGTGCGCCCATCACTTCACCTTCATGTGCACCGTCAATTGCGTTGAAATGACATCGGTCTTCGAAAATGTCCAGAAAATGGGCAAAAGCAACGATGCAGCGTCCGCCATTTCCGCACATGGTACTTTCGCGACCGTCGGAATTGTAGTACACCATTTTGAAATCAAAGTGAGCAGCATCTTCATCATTTTCCAGCAGGATCAGTCCGTCACCGCCGATGCCGAAGCGCCTGTCGCACAGTTGCAGGATCAGATTTTCATCCTTAGGAAACTGAAGATCGCGGTTATCGATCATCACAAAATCGTTGCCCGTTCCCTGATATTTATAAAACTGAATAGTTCGTTCCATTTGTTTGTGCTGCGATTGAATTTTCCTGTAAAATCGGCGCGCAAAATTACGGATTAAGCATTTCATTTGTTGTTAAATAAATCACAAAAATGAACCGCCAGTCAACATGAGCTCAGAAATTTAAGTGAATTGCCTTGGTGATTGAAATTTTACCAGTTGAGTCTCAATAACAGAATAATCAATAAATTGCATCCAGATTTACCTAAAACTATGAAGCAGGAAATACCGAAATTCCACGAAACTTTCAATCCTGTGCTGAAAACGCTGAAGGATCATGATTATATTTCTCGTGCAAAACTGCGTGAAATAGTCATCAATAATTATTATTCTCACATTTCTCCGGAAATGCTGGAGCAGAAAATAAAGAGTGGTGATGTGCTCATTCACAACAGAATTAACTGGGGAATTTCTTATTTGAAACAGGCTGGTTTTGTAAATCATCCGAAGAGAGGAATAGTAAAGCTAACAGAGAAAGGTATCAATAACAAAGGTGATGTCACACTGCAGTTAATAAAAAAGGAAATAGAAAAATTAAATCCGTTCACAGAAAAAGATCTCCGTAAAACTACAGTTGAAAACGATGTAAAAGGGGAAACGCCAGAGGATTTAATAAATGAAGGATTTTCGCAAATTGAAAAGGAAGTAAAGAAAGATCTTTTGGATAAACTTAAAACAATGGATCCTTATTACTTTGAAAAAGTTATTCTTATTCTTTTAAAAAAAATGGGATACGGAGAATTTGTGGAAACTTCTAAATCTGCAGATGGCGGAATTGATGGCATCATCAATGAAGACAAACTCGGACTTGATAAAATTTACATCCAGGCAAAACGCTTTACTGAAAGTAAAGTGAGGGAAAAAGAAATCCGGAATTTTATAGGAGCGATGAGTGGTGATACTAATAAAGGTGTATTTGTAACCACTTCACTTTTTGATAAAGGTGCCGAGGAGAAAGCGAGAAGTGCACATCACAAAATAATTTTAATTGATGGTTATAAACTTGTTGATCTGATGCATGAAAATAATGTGGGAATTCAAATAAAATCGACTTACGAAGTGAAGCAGATTGATGAAGATTTTTTTGTAGAGCAATAAATTAAGTAATGAAAATGATCAAAAAATCCCGTAAAATTACCGCAATCCTACTTCTTTTACTTCTTTTTGTGTCTTGCAGAAAAGACGATTGCTACACACCGCCGGAGCCAGTGGTATTTGAATTTTTGGATGCCAATAATCAAAATATTCTGGCGAATGGAACCATTGATATTTCCAAAATAGTTGTGAAGGAACATCTGGGTGATGGCAAATATCAAGGAGTTCAACTTACAGCGCATGAAAATCACAGGGTAAAACTGGAACTTGTAGGCCGCTTTAATGGTTCAAAAAATTATGTTGGCGTGATCAATTTACCAGTTAAAACAAAAACTTTTGAGTTTGGTGTGAAATCGTCGAGGATTGAAGGCGACTGCAAAGACTATCGCATCGATCAGATTGATTTTTCGAGTATCGCTGCTTCTAAACAGCCCGGTTTTTACCGTTTGGTGGTTGATTGAAATTCAGATTTGTATATAATTAAGTGCGGTTACCAATTGCACGATCACTGTGAAAATATTAATTACAGTTGCCGTCCACATCGCAGGAATCTCCCTGGATAATTTTCAGCCCTTTGTCACCTTCGGAGAATTCTTCCCAGGATTTCTGCAGCACTTCGAGGAAAGTCTCCGGCTGCTGCGCCCCTGAAACCCCATATTTATCATTAAAAACAAAGAAAGGAACCGAATTGATGCCGATTCTCTGCGCCATCTGCATATCCTGCTTTACACGGTACGCAAAATCTTCGGAGGATAAGGCTGTTTTGATTTCTTCTTCAGTGAAACCGACCGATTTGCCGATTGCAATAAGATCTGTTTCATTATCAATGTTTTTGGAATCGATAAACTGAGCGCGGAAAAGTGCTTCCTCCATTTCTGAAGCTTTTCCTTTGGATTTTGCCAACTGAATGAGAAGATGGCCTTTAAAGGAATTCGCAACCTTTTGGTTATCGAAATTGAAATCGATTCCGGCTTCTTTTCCGGCATTGAACGCGTGCTGATGCATCATTTTTGCCTGAGCAACAGGAATTCTTTTCGCTTCGGAGAAAAACTCATACGGGTCGCGCTCCGGCTGTGAAACCAGTGACGGATCGAGCTGAAAACTGTGCCACTCAACGGTGATACAGTCTTTGTCGGCAAATTTTTCAAGTGCTTTTTCAAATTTCTTTTTTCCTACGTAGCAGAACGGGCAGCGGATGTCGCTCCATATATTTACTTTCATAATAATTCTGATTTGCTTTTTACAAAGGTACATTCAAAAATCTGCTTTGGAATTGATGTATGGTAAGAAGTGATGAACGTTTGAGATTAATGTTGTGAAGAGAGGAAACTGCATTTATTGTAAGTGGATGAAGAAGACTCTATTTTTATTTAAATAAGAAAATCTATGGTGATTTCAGAAAATGAAATCATTCTTACCGACTGATCTTCAGGCTGTAAATGACCGTTTCCTTGTTTCCATTATCCGGATCTTCGCATAACAGGAAGGTGTGTTTTTTCTGATCTGATGAAAAATGGGTAAGGCCTTCAAATTTGTGTTCAGTACTGATGATCTCTGTTTTTCCCAGAGAATAATCATCGGGGTTGATGGTGCCGATCATGCTGCCCAATACTTCGCCGTCCAAATACGTTGAAGCAACGGCTTCCGCAGCGGCCAGGAAGACAATTTTGCCATCCAGCAGTAAAGCATCGGTAAATCCGAAGACTGTATCTCCGATTTCCGGAAGCGAAACCGGATGAAACACCGGCTGACTTTTATTAGGTTTATTCCATTTTCTGATTCGGAAAATACCGTTTTTTCTGGCGGGACCATTCCCGCGGTTGAAAAGAAGAAGGTCGTCTTTATGGATAGCAGCACCTTCGATATTGAAATCCTCATCTGAGATCCCTGCGACTTTTTTACAGTCAGTATACAGTTTTTCAAGTGAATGGAAAGTTGTGGTTTCTCCGTTTTCGGAAATAGTCACCAGCTGTTTGCGGTTAATTC
>JAEWOM010000028.1 GCA_023399675.1 Bacteroidota bacterium | reverse complement strand
AAGAAATAAAATGTATCCTCTTGCACCGCCACAGAATCCCGATCCAAGAACAACAGATGATAAATTCATGATGGAGTTCATTTCAAGTGATGTGGATAAAATCAAGCAGATCCTGGTTGATACCGGTGTAGAAGAAATAACCGTAAAAGATGCTTAATAAAATGAAGAGAAATATTTTTAAAATAGCAGCAGTCTTAGGTTTTGCAACGGTAACGTTGAATTCCTGCGGTCCTGGCGATAACCCGCCGTTGGTTTACTTTCCGGACATGTATTTTCCGGTAGCGTATGACCCGTTAATGAAAGCGGAAGACGCATATTCCGACCATGAAAATGAAATTCCTGCTTTTGTGGGTAACAATGGTGCAACGGGTTTAGGGCCGGTTGACGGAACTGTTGCGCAGAATGTTGATGGTGTTATGGAAGCCAATATCGGTAAAGCATTGACGCCGGATCAGTATAATGCAGGGTACGAAGCATCAAAAGGTATGACCGCTTCTCCATTAAAAGCAGAAAACCTGGAAAAAGATCTGGAAAGAGGAAAAGTGATGTATGACAGAACCTGCGCCGTGTGCCACGGAACTGCCGGTGACGGTCAGGGGCAGATTGTAGCCAGCGGAGCTTATTCAGGTGTACCGAACTACACGGACCGTGTACTTTCTGTTGGATCAGTTCATTATGTTATTACCCATGGACGTAACGCGATGGGATCATATGCAGGGCAACTGAGTCCCGGTGACCGTTGGAGAGTTTCCATGTATGTAATGAATGCCTTCAAAGGTGGTGGATCTGCAACTGCAGCGACTGCAGCTACCGGTGCCGCAGCTACAACAACTGCAGCTGAAACTCCTGCTGCGGGAACAGAACAGACTACAACCACAACCGATGCAGCGGCAACACCTGCTGCAGGGACAACAAATAATTAAAAGACGTAAAAATGTATATTTTTTCACCAAAATTAAGGTTAGTTTCTATAGTATTGCTGGTTGCAGGGTTGGTTCTATTTGCGGCCGGATATTTTATGAATCACGGTATCGATGATACGCAGGTTGAGCATATGATGGAAGCCGTAAACAGTCATGGAGAAGCTGCTCCTACGCATTCCAGCCAACTGGTAGGCCCGCAGGATCACGAAGCGCACCTGACACACGCAAAACATCAGGTTCATAACAGACCACTGGCAGCAGTACATTATGCTGCGGTATTCTTTTTCGGCGTAAGCTGTGCAGTACTGTTTTTTTACAGTATCCAGCATGCTGCTCATGCAGGCTGGTCCATCATCGTAACCAGAGTAATGGAAGCGATTGGCGGATATATTCCTTGGGGTGGTGCAGTACTGATTATCATCATGCTGTTGAACATCACGCATAACGGTCATCTTTTCCACTGGATGGATCCTCAGTTATCGGATCCGAATTCACCTAATTTCGACCCGATCGTTTTTGAGAAAAGAAAATTTCTGAACATTCCGTTTTATGCTATCAGAACTGTGATTTATGTTGCCGGTGCTTCATTCTTTGCATGGAAACTTCGTGCACAGTCCAGAAAAGTGGATGAAACCAAATCATTACATGATTATCAGATGTTATACAGATGGTCAGTAGGTTACATTGCATTCTTCGGTTTTGCATCTGCTGCATGGGCGTGGGATTGGTTGATGTCCATTGATCCTCACTGGTATTCTACCATGTATATCTGGAACTCTATGGTAAGTTGCCTGTCTTCCGGTATTGCAGTGATTATCCTGGTAAGCGTGTATCTGAAGAAGAAAGGTTTTTTACCGCAGTTTAATGATAATCACCTTCACGATTTAGGTAAATTCCTCTTTGCATCTTCTATGCTTTGGACATATACCTGGTTTGCTCAGTTTATGCTTTACTGGTATGCGAATGTTCCTGAAGAAGTAAACTATTTCTTTGGCAGATTCGAATTCTATAAAGGTAGCTATCTTCCAATGCTGATTCCGAACTTCCTGATTCCTCTATTGGTGATGGTTAGCTCCAGCATCAAGAGAAATTACAAAGTGATGGTTCTGATGTCTGTTATCGTAATCATCGGTCACCTTTGGGATTATTTCAACATGGTTTTCCCGGGTACAGTTGGACCTTACTGGACAGGTATTGAAAGCATCATCATGGTTGTCGGCTCTGCTTTGTTCTTCTTTGGTCTCTTCACGCTGACTACGATGAGGACACTGTCCAAACTGAAGCTGATTCCGGAAGGAAATCCTTATCTGCACGAATCGAAAATTTTCGAGTATCCGTTCTAATAGTATAGAATACATAATATTTAAGAAAACCGGCCGATTTATTCGGCCGGTTTTTTATATTTGATACATTGAGATTTTAAAAAACCATAGCCATCTGATAATGAAATTTACAGTGAAATTTTTCCTGCTGCTGACCATTTTTGCATTCGCAGGTTTAACGGCACAGCAGGTTGTGCTGCAGTCTGCGCGAACAAATGAGCCTCTTTCAAAAGTTCAGATCTTCAATGAAGCCGGCAAACTGCTGGCAACTTCCGATATTGAGGGTGTTATTGAAAAAAGCGATCTTGAGCCTGCTCAAAACACCTATGTCCTCATCTATGACGGATATAAAATTGCTTCTTTAAATTTTACTGACTTCAGTAAGGACATCATCAAACTCAATGACCGTGTTCGGGAAATTGAAGAAGTAACCATCAAAACATCAAATAAAGCCAAATACATCGTTGTGCGCGGACATTTCAATGTGTACATGACGGTGAACAAAGAATTGAATGTCTATGCGGACGGTATCGCTTCCTATACTTTTGATAACAGTACGAAAAAATTGCGAAATGCGCAGGTGGAGCAATATCGTGCGTTCTCCATCGATCAGGAAAATGCAGATCTGAAAAAGACGAATACCATTGCTTATCAGGCCTTTCTGAAATTACCTGAATTAGAAAATATTTCGAAGTTTGAGGACCCTAAATCCAGTAAGAAGAATTATAAGGAATTTCACTCCGAAGAAACGACGAAAATACAGTTTGAAGGACAGGCTCTAGAAGATAAAGCCATTAACTTATTTGGTTACAGATTTTATGATTTCCGGTACAAAAGAGTGGTCGCTTTTTTGAAGGAATCCCTCAATCTGCGTGATTTAAAGGAATTCGACGAGCAATTGTTCTTCAAATTCAAGCATAAATCTGAGCCGGCATTTCATCAGATGATAAAATACGCCAACTTTGTGCCTGTCGAAATTTCATTCGCAGGCGAGCCCGTTAGTGGCAAACTCAAACTCAATCCGGAGAAAAGTTCGTACAGTTACGAATTTTGGAAAGCACAGGGATTCCCGAATATGCAGCCGGTCTTTGCAGATTTTTTTAAAGATAAAATGATAGAACAGCCGAATACTTTAAAGAAGGAAGTCATTGGCTTTCTATAATTTGTTAAATTTGTAAGGAAACCCACACCGATATGAGAAAATTTTCAATTATCCTTACGCTTACCACCATCCTTTTAACCGGATGCAAAAAAGATACTGTTGATGCTACGAATCTGAAGACTTTTCAAAGCAGCATCAACGACATGGCAACACGGCTCACAACGCTGGAACAGGTGAAGTTTAATGAAGCGCTTTACGTACTGAAAACTTTTGGTGTGGAAGGTGATGGCGATACCTATGAACTTACCGCCCTTTCCAAACTGATTGCCAATAAAAAAGTACCTGAAATTCTGGCAATGGCAGATCAGGTTGCACAGCAG
>JAEWOM010000269.1 GCA_023399675.1 Bacteroidota bacterium | reverse complement strand
AAATTAATTTATATATTGCGCAAATATTAAAAAGTGAGAACTATGGCGAAGGAAAAAGTGCATTATGAATTTCCGATGCACTGCCTATCTGAAATTTTGTACGAATACATGGCTACTGCAGAAGGTCTTTCTGAGTGGTTTGCTGATGAAGTAACCGAAAAAGGAGATGATTTCTATTTCAGCTGGAACGGCGGACCTGAAGAAAAAGCTACATTAATTCGCTACAAACCGGAAAGTTTCGTTCGTTTTCGCTGGGAAGAAGATGAAGGCACAAAGAATTTTTTCGAAATGACCATTGTTATCGATGAAATTACCGAAGATCTCGCACTGAATATTACTGATTTCTGCTACGAAGAAGATCAGGAAGAGAACCGTCTTTACTGGGAAAATCTCATAGAAAACCTCCAGATCAAGCTTGGTGCAGCATAAAAGCACTCAAATCTTTTTTTCAACTGAACTGATGGACGAGTAATCGTTCATTATTTTTTTATCAACAAGAACTATTTTGAACCCAACTTTTCAAACTGATCATTTTCAGCCGATTAATGGAGCATTTCTGAACGGTGATGCTGTGAAATGCTATTTTTTCGTTAGGGAAATCCAACTGATCATGGAGGAAGAAAGCTACTTTTTCCTGATGGCCAGCATGCGGAAAATGAGAATGAATATCCCGCTTTCCTATACACTGGAGTTTTTTCAAAATCTTTTGCAGACCAGAATTCTCGATGCAGGTTTTTCCAACGGAATTATTTCGTTCATGGCATACCGAACAGCGCAAATCGGGCAACTGCAGAAAACTGACACCGATTTCTTCATCAGTACTTTTCCACTGAACGATGTTCTGGAGATACAGAAATCAATTGAAATTGATGTCATAAAAGAGATTTCTGTTAACAACAGCCTGCTCAGCAGCATTCAGGTACATTGCGCTGAAAACACCTATGCTCAGATTTATGCCCAGGAAAATGATCTTGATGATGTGATTTTACTGAATCCTGACAAACGTATCGCCAGATGCAGTTCAGGAAATCTGCTGTTGCTTTCCGGAAATAAGATCAGCATTCCGAAGCAGACTGAAGGCGCCTTTATATCGCCGTTAATGGAATATTTTGTGACTTTCCTCCACAAAAACGGGCTTGCTGAAATTCAGGAGGAAGAATTGATTCCGTTCGAAACGCAAAAAGCGGATGAAATACTGCTCATTTCCGACAGAAAGGGAATATTTTCAGTGGGTAAAATCAGGAACAAAACTTTTGGCTCAGAGAAGTTCAGCCAGTTTATAGACGCCTGGAGAAAAAGCCTGAATGAACACGCAGCACATTAAAAATCAGCACAATTCCAAAATTGACAAACCCGACAAACAACGATGAGCAGTCCTTTGTCGGGTTTTAGTAGTAATGTGTACTTTAACAACAAAGAAATGCATAATATATTATCAGGTAAATGTTAAAAAAAACATAAATTTTAATTCAGCGAAACGTCGGCAGGAGCATTTGCCCAGATCAGGAATTCACCACCCATATTCTGCATAATATTTTTCCACAAGGACTGGTCATTCGGAAGCGTATAATCGAGGTTGTAAATATCCACTACATTCCAGTATCTTTTTTGAATTTCCTGCTCCAGCTGTTGAGCCGCCCAACCTGAATACCCGGAAAAAACCTTGATATCACTGATGGCGAGCCGCTGGGAAAGAACCTCTGTGATGACGGTTTCACTGTCTTCGGTAAGATAGAATTCATCGTTAATATTCAGATGAAAATCGTTTACAGGAGTACCGCGAACGATAAAAAACACTTTGTCATTTTCCACAGGTCCGCCCTCATACACATTGAGTTTCACTTTGAAAATCTCTGAAAGACTTTCTGATAAGTTATCATTTTTTTTATTCAGAATGAGACCAAATGCTCCGTTTTCGGTATGATCAATCATCAGTACGACAGATCTGGAAAAAATATCTCCTGAGACATCCGGAGTGGATATTAAAATTTTACCTTTGTAAGAATTGCTCATTTTTTCGAAAATATGCTGTGCTAACCAAATATAGCAAAATAAATATGGAAAATCTACACGATCACCGAAAAATATATCAGCACGCCGAGTTGCTGGAGAGCGAAGTGAAGGAAGATCCGCTCGAGCAGTTTCGCGACTGGTTTTTTGAAGCGGAAGCACATCCTTCGATTTCAGAAGCGAATGCAATGGCTGTTTCTACCGTTGAACCGGACGGTTGCCCGAGAACACGGATGGTATTGCTGAAATCATACACATGGGAAGGCTTCACATTTTACACAAACTACAGCAGCAGAAAAGGAACCGCGATAGAAAACACCGGTTTTGCCTGTCTGCATTTTTTCTGGCCACCATTAGAAAGGCAGGTGATCATTAAAGCGGAACTGCAGCGAATTCCTGAAAACCTCAGTGACGGTTATTTCGCTTCCCGGCCGAAAGGAAGTCAGCTGGGAGCGATCGTTTCGCCACAGAGCACGAAAATTCCCGACCGCAGTTTTCTGGAACAGAAACTCGCAGATCTGGAACGGGAGTTTTCGGATAAGGAAATTCCCCGGCCCGACAATTGGGGAGGATATATTGCCAGACCTTACGAAATCGAATTCTGGCAGGGACGGCCCAACCGCTTACACGACCGTATTCTGTATGAATTACAGGAGGACTACAACTGGACGATTTCCCGCCTTGCTCCATAAAAAAACCCGCCTTTTGGCGGGTCAATTCTTTACATCTGATCAGATTACTTTTTCTTAGCACCTGCAACTGCGTTAGCAAGTTCAGCACCGGCTTTGAATTTAGCAACTTTCTTTGCAGCGATTTTGATCGGCTTTTTGGTTGCAGGATTAATACCCTGTCTTGCAGCTCTTTCAGAAACAGAGAAAGTTCCGAAACCTACAAGAGATACTTTTCCGTCTTTTTGCTTTAGGGTTGTAGTTACAGCATTCATGAAGCTCTCCAAAGCAGCTTTTGCAGCAACTTTAGTAATCCCGGCATCCTGTGCCATTGCATCGATTAATTCAGACTTGTTCATAATTTTTAGATTAAAATAAAGTTAGTAGTTCTACTTGTTCAGAAGCAAATATAATACAATATTCATTATGTGCAAGGCTTCCAACAAAATAATAGGAAAATTTTACTAAAAAATGCGATTATACTATAAATTCCCTATCTTAAAAAGACACGGAAATACCGACTTTCTGGCAAGTTGAATTCACCGCAAAACGCTGCTGACAAACAAAAATCAAATAATTGTTTAATTGTAAAAATAAATTGCGAATTCCTAAATTTTATAAACCTGCTAAGACATAATGGATATGTATTGAAAATAAACTAAACAAAACCGCCTTCCAATTGTCTATTTTACACCTGATTACGATTGTTTAAAAACACGGCAGACCTCATCTGAACGACTCATCGAGTTTCCAATTTTTATTAATAAATTTGCCGCATGCTAATTGAAGTGTTCAAATCTAAAATTCACCGGGTTCGTGTAACATCGTCCGATTTGAATTACATTGGAAGTATTACGATTGATGAAGATCTGCTGGATGCTTCCGGAATAGTGGTGGGAGAACGCGTATATATCGTGAATGTCAATAACGGCGAGCGCTTCGACACGTATGCTATCAAAGGGAAAAGAAAATCCGGAGAAATTTGCCTGAACGGTCCTGCTGCGAGAAAAGTACAGAAGGGCGACATCATTATCATTATCTCCTATGCGATGGTGAACTACGAAGAAGCCAAAGATTTTCAGCCCAAAATCATCTTTCCGGATGAAAAAACAAACCTGTTAACCTGACCTCTTGGAAAAAAAGAAAAAGAATAACGCTGTAAAAACACTTCTCACCATTGTAATATCCATTGCAGTGGCTGTTTTTTTTATGTGGCTGGCTTTTCGCGGTCTCAATTTCTCCGAGATTAAGGGATACTTTGCCAAGGCGAATTATCTGTGGGTAGCAGCGGCGGCGGCTTGTGGCATCATGGCATACTGGTTTCGGGCTGTTCGCTGGAATCTGCTTTTCGAACCGATGGGCTATCAGATTTCAAACAGTAATTCTTTCTGGAGCATCGCATTCGGATATCTCATGAATCTCACCATTCCACGAAGCGGTGAAGTAGCCAGAGCCACGGCACTGTACGGAGT
>JAEWOM010000262.1 GCA_023399675.1 Bacteroidota bacterium | reverse complement strand
GTATAAACAGGTCTTGTAGAATACTGGGTGGTCACTTTCGCATGATGCCCGTCAATGAACCAGTTTACGCCACCATCAACCTGGTTGGAACCTTTGTCGAAAGCTTCATAATTTTTGTGAGTTAGCGCTACATAAGGCTGAATTCTGATTTTTGGTTTTTCAGCATTGCTTGGAAGGAGAACACCTCCCTGAACATGCACCACATTACCGGTGCCAATCATCGGCTGAAGGTTTCCCGGACCGGCAACCGCTGTCTGTCCCACGAAATTCGGATCCGCTACCGCCGGATTCATTGTGCCGAGATTTCTGATGTAATTCGGACCGAAATTATAATTGTAGTAAGCTGCGTATCCCGTTACGGCCATTTTATATTTGGGATTTCCCACCGGAATGTCTGCAAACGCATCCACTGAAAACAGACTGATATCGTGTTTGGTGATATTTCCGTTTACAGAACTTTTGATGCCGTCGGCATTATGATAAAAACCGGTTCCCACATTGAAGACCTTTCTTGTTCCCAGATAGGTTCCCACTTTATACGGCAGTGCATTCGATTCCTGATCCAGAAACTGGTATTCGAAATAGCCTGCAGTTGACATTTTGGCATTCCCGTTGTTGTCCACTGCTACAGCCGCGTTCGCAGAAACTGCATCCACGGGATTAAGGCTTGTGGAGAACGGTTTGTTGGCGCTTAGTCTGTATTCAAATTTTCCGTATTTACCCTTGGCAAAAAAACCGATTTGCCTGCCGAACTGATCCGAATTCTCAATTAACGGCCAGCTGAAAGTAGGCGAATCAAGCGTGAGGAAATTAAGTGTGGAGGCTTGCGTAAGCCGTGAAAGACCTAAATAATAATGTAATCCGGCGCCGAGTGAAAGAGAAAATTTCTGATATTCCGCTGGTTGTACTACGGCATATTCGTTCCAGGCATCGTGGAAGAAGAGGGAAGGTTTCTTACCCGCGCCGTTTCCGCCGGTGCCTGAGGAGCCGATAATGCCACCGCTGTTGAACACCTGGTTATTTACCCCGATGTGAAGAATGATTTTGTAGCGTTCCGAAATCTGTGCCGCAGCCAGCATTCTTAGCCGTCGGTTACCGAGGTTCCAGGCACTTTCAACAGGTTCTCCGGCAATCATGGAACCGGGGTTCATTGCCGTGTGTTTCAACCAGAACTGATCCCAAAGGATGAATCTTACTGATCTTGAGCCTTCCGGATTCAGATTGATTTTTAATCCGCTGCCATAATCCGGAGATCCTTGAGCGATAGCAGCCTGTCCAAATAAGGACAATCCAAGGATTAATACTATTCTCTTCATTAATTGATAATTTTTTGGTAGAAATTTTGTTTCCACTAAATTGAAATTAAAAATTAATTCAGAAAAATGTAATATATATAAATGGAAATGGTATATAAACAGACAGATTCAAGTAGCCAAGAGTCAAGTGGTGCTGAGCAGCTTTCTTAGGAAATTTCTAATTAACTTATATTTCCGGAGCAGCTGTAAAACTATCTAAAACCGCAGCCTGAATGCTTCGATCTTTTTAATCGGCTCTTTTTTCTTGATTCCTATTTGCGGAATCTTTCCCATTTGATCATCATATACTTGTCGCCGAATTCCGTGATGATGAGCCCCGAGCCTTTAATGTTGGATTCAGTCTGCATATATTCGATCAGCTCATTCTGTTTGAAGACTTTATACACCGGATGAAAATCGGAGTGAGGAGGTCGTTTAATATGGTATTTCCTGATCCACGAACTGATGGTGACATGCGAAACCCCGATAATCCTTTCTATTTCACGGTACGAAAGACCTTCGAGATAGAGCTGAAGTGCCTTTGTGACGTAATAGTCATCGATTTGCTTGCCGCGTTTTCGGACAGTGAAATAGTAGTTGCAGTCCTTGCAAAGAAACCGTTGCCTTTCCTTAATAATTCCGCTTTTTACGATGTTAACGCCTTGGCATTTTGGACAGTCCGTCATGATATCTATATTATTTTAGCAAATATATATTATTTTAGCACAATGATAGATTTTACAAATCGTTTACATACTTTCTTGATCAGAAAATATATCGTATTTTTGCACTTTCAAAATAAAATATTAAAAATGAACAAGAACATTTTGGCAATTTTCGCCGTTTCAGCACTTACGCTTACAGCATGTAAGAAAGAAGCTACAGCTACGGAATCAACAGTGGACACTACTGCAACAGTTATGAATGACACAGTTGCTGTAGCAGGAACTGCTTACAATATCGCACCTGCAGAATCTAAAGTTGAGTGGGAAGGTGGTAAAGTTACCGGTGACAAACATTTGGGTACCATCAACATCCAGGAAGGTAACCTCGTAACAGATGCTGGTAAACTGGTAGACGGAAAAGTTGTTTTCGATATGGCTTCTATCGTTTCTACAGACCTCGCAGACAATCCTGAGATGAAGGCTAAACTGGAAGGTCACCTGAAAGGTCTTGCTGAAGAAGGTAAAGACGATTTCTTCAACACAACTGTGTATCCTACAGCTACTTTGGATATTACCAGAGTTTATGAAGAAAACGGAAAAACATTGGTTGAAGGTAATTTCGATATGAAAGGTAAAACTGATGTTGTTAAGTTCCCTGCAACGGTTACTGAAACAGCTGACGCGGTTACTTTGGTAACAGATCAGTTCACAATCGACAGAACAAAATGGGGTGTTAACTACGGTTCAGGTACAGCGATTGAAAACCTTGCTGCAGATAAGGTAATTAAGGACGATATCATCCTGAAAGCTTCTGTTACAGCTAAAAAATAATATCCGCATATCAACAGATATTGAAGTGCATCTTTCGGTGCACTTTTTTTGTTTTTGAATAGAAGCAGGCAACTTTGAAAACCGGGAAATTTTTGTATCTTTGCACCCAATGGAAACATTGAAAAATACATTTCCGGAAACAACAACAGGAGGCGGTTTCGCCGACAACAACAATATTTTTTATTAACGAAGTCTTTGGGCTTCGTTTTTTTTGTGTAATTTTTTGAAGCATGCTCACAACCACTGATTTATCAAAAGAAGAGATTCTGAAAATCCTGAATGAAGCCATTTCTTTTTCGCAGGGAAAAGCAGCGAAAGTGGACGGTCAGGTTTTCGCCTCGAATCTTTTTTTTGAAGACAGCACAAGAACCAAAACCAGTTTTGACGTTGCAGAACGGAAACTCGGTCTGGAAGTGATACCTTTTGATGTCACACATTCATCTGTAAATAAAGGTGAATCGCTGTACGATACGGTGAAAACTTTGGAAAGCATCGGTGTTGATATTGTGGTGATCAGACACCGACAGAATGAATTTTTCAATGAACTCCAAAATGTAAAAATTCCTGTAATTAATGGCGGCGACGGCACGGGAAATCATCCTTCCCAAACCATGCTCGATCTGATGACCATCTATCAGGAATTCGGAAGTTTTGAAGGTCTGCAAGTCGGTATTGTCGGCGATGTAAAACATTCGCGCGTCGCCAATTCTGCAAACGATGCATTGCAGAAACTCGGTGCAGACGTATGGTTTTCCGGTCCGGAACAGTGGTTTGATAAAGATCTGAAAAATTTCAGAAACCTGGACGAAATGATTCCCGAAGTGGACGTTCTGATGCTGCTGAGAATTCAGCATGAAAGACACAGTACCGAATTTCCATACACGGCAGCTGAATATCATGAAAATTTCGGACTAACCAAAGCACGCGAAAAAAGAATGAAAGAAAAATCCATCATCATGCATCCGGCACCGATTAACCGAGGTGTTGAGATAGACGATGAGTTGGTTGAGTGTAGTCGTTCCCGGATTTTCAAACAAATGGAAAACGGCGTATATGCAAGAATGGCGATTCTCAAAGATGCCTTGGAAAAAAATGGAGTTACGTTTAAAGAAATAAAATAAAGATTAAAAACTTCGGACTTCCCGCTTCGGGCTTCCGACTTAAGAAATATGAAAAAGAAATTAATATTAGAATCAGGCGAAGTATTCCACGGAAAAGGGTTCGGCGCGGATCTGGAAACCGACGGCGAAGTGGTATTCAATACCGGAATGACCGGTTATCAGGAACTGATTTCCGATCCTTCGTATTGCGGACAGATCGTTTGCATGACTTATCCTCTGATCGGAAATTACGGTATCAACCGAGATGATTATGAAAGTATGGAACCCGCAATTAAAGGTTTAATTGTAAAGGAACTGTGCGATTTGCCGTCGAATTTCCGTACGCAGATGTCTCTGGATGAATTTTTTCAGAAGAAAGGTCTTTCCGGAATTTATGATGTCGATACGCGAAAACTGACAAGAACTCTGAGAAATAAAGGTGTTGTAAAAGGAAAAATTGTTGATCAGTACACCGATGAAGAT
>JAEWOM010000250.1 GCA_023399675.1 Bacteroidota bacterium | reverse complement strand
TATCAGGGTGTTCGTGACAGTATCCACAGTGATTTACAGCTTGTGAAGCCGATTGCGATGCGGATGTTGAATATTCCGAAGGAAGGTTCAGCAGAATACTTCAATGAAATTGAAGAAAAACTGTATGAGGAAACCGATTACCGCATGGAACTGCAGAACGGAAAACGAATCCGTGAAGCCTGCAAAGGAATTCCGAACCTGATTTTTCCTGAATATTACGAACAGTGGTCATCGGATAAAATCCTGACAATGGACTGGCTGAACGGCGTACATCTCTCCGAACTGAATCACAGTAAAATAGATGATGAAACGCGGAATAAACTCGGCCAAACCCTGTGGAATTTCTACATGTACCAGATGCATAATTTGCGTGCGGTACAGGCTGATCCGCATCCGGGAAATTTCCTTGTGTCGGAAAAGCATGAGTTGATGGCTATCGATTTCGGCTGTATCAAGATCATACCGGATGATTTCTACGGCCCTTACTTTGCACTCTCAAACAGTGAAAGTCTGGACAGCGAAGAATATCTGATCGGGCAGATGACAGAGCTGGGACTGTTCCGAGCGGACGATTCTGACGAGGAAAAAGCCTTCCTCCTGAACCTGATGCACGAAATGCTGGTGCTGTTCGGGCAGCCGTTCAAGAGCGAATATTTCGACTTCAGCGATAAGCAGTTTTTTGCCGATATTTCAACGATGGGTCAGAAATTTTCGAAAATGAGTGAACTTCGTTCCATCAACAGCAACCGCGGTTCGAAGCACTTCATCTACATCAACCGTACTTTCTTTGGACTGTACAGCATGATGCACCATTTGAAAGCGAATCACATCGAAATTGAACAGTATAAAAGGCTGCAATAAAATAGTTTACTTATATACAGATCGCGGATTCAATCTGCGGTCTTTCTTTTATACAGTTGCTGTAGCGCCCATTACTTTGCCATCCATTTAAAACAAATTCCAGTTTCTATAGTACATTTTCAACATGCGAAACGAGGTGATATGGACCAAAGCGGCATCACTTTCTTCAATGAACATTTTATACCTCTGCCGGTTTTTCGGTGCTTGAAAAACAGTATAATGAATGATTTCCCAACTGAACTGTCCGGTGGCGCCTTTGAGATTTCCGGGCCGGTCGGAGGAATTTACAAATGATCTTTTCAGATATCTGATTAAGGTTTCGTGTGGCTTCATGTCCAGCCAAATGATTGAGGTAGCTTTCGTAAACCGTTTTTGCATCAGGAAACTATAGTTTCCTTCAATTATCCAGCTTTCACGGTTTTCAATGATGACATCATGATCTGCACGCAAATCATCATCGTTCCTGCGTTTCCAGTTCGTGTTCGGGTAATGCGCCAACTGATCCAGATGAAACACTTCAATTTCAAGCTTATTACCCAGTTTCATGGCCAAGGTAGATTTGCCGCTTGAACTGGGACCGATAATGCATATTCTGTTTCCTAATTTTTCCAGTGGAATCATGAGCTGGTGTTAAAGTTAAGTACCAGAAATTCAATATCTGCTAAAACTACAAAGGAAGAGAATTGGCTTCCAATAAATAAACTACGAAGCAGCACTACCGTATTTCAGCACTTTTTATAATCAATGACCAATTCGAATTCATTCAGCCCGACTGGATAAGCGATTGAAATCCACCGTAAAACATTCTTTCAGCATCAAAAATCACCCTTTTCGGATCAGTCAACGGTGCAACCAATTCGGACATTCTTGGATCAGCGGGAACAAGCTTATTGGCCTGTTCACGTATCTCCTTCGAAGGAAAAACAACCCATCCGAAAACTATGACTTCATTTTCATTCAAATCCACCAAGTCAGCGAAAGAACAGGTACCTTGCAAGGTCAGATCTTCACCCACAAACTCAAAGTACGCCAGTGCGCCATACTCTTTCCAGATTTCAACGACCTGCGACGCCACTGCCTTATATTCATCCAAGTAAATTCTCGGAAGTGGAAATATGAATCCGTCGATGTAGTTTTGCATAATGATTTCTTTTATCATTATGAAATGATTCGAATATTGCACTTGAAGTAAGGAGTATTACTTTCCGATACAGAATGTAACATTCGTTTATTAATAGTGCTTTTCAAGAACCGGGCAACAAATAAGCAACAAAACGAGTGCAATCGGGTGGTTAGTAAGAGAAGATGGTTGAGATGATCAGAATTGATCGACGTACAAATATAAGCCTTTTTTATTGGTTTTTGCACTCAGGGAAAGCTGTTGGTATTTTGGTAATTCCGAACAGAGAATTTTATTGTATGCTTTTGCGTATCCTGCAGCAACCATGATTTCGTTTAAGATACTACCGTCTTGTAATTCAACATAAGCTAATGTTCTGCCGTATTTATCTGATAGATTATTTCGTTCCTGGATGATATTAACCTGATCTCCCGGCTTTACAATAGACCGCATAAAATCGTATGATTCGTAGGCCATTTTCATAAGGAGTGCTCCGGCTATTTGGGTTTCAGATTCATCCTGTTTTAATTTTCTGCAGGGCGTTAATTCAGGTGCATCGATTCCGTAAAGTCTTATCTCCTCCTCTACCTTAGTCAAATTATTCCGTACAATTAATCCGTCACCGTCTACAACTTTGACAACTTCTGACGATATTTTTCTAAGTATCTGATCCTTTGCCTCCATTTGCACTTGTTTTCATTTTTTTAACTATTTGTTTTTCAGTAATCTACACGTAAATTTAAGCTAAATAATTTAAAATTTAAAACTATGGCTAGACAAAAAGGTCACATTAAGTATGTTGGAACCCTTGGCGAAGTTAGACACTTCAAAATCAAGAATAATCCAGGTTACTATGCTGGGTTAAAAGGAGGTCCAACCGGAGAACAGATTGCAAGTGATCCTGCATTTGTTCGTACGCGAGAAAACATGAATGAATTTGGAGGTTCCGCAACTGCAGGCCGTTCCTTCCGAACCAGTATCGCAACTCTAATTCGCAACAGTGCGGATAGCAGAGTTACCGGAAGAATTACTGCGGTCATGAAAAAGATCAACCTGGAAGATGGTTCTGAAGCCAGAGGTCAAAGGGCCATCCTGGTTACAGCTGCTCCGCAATATCTTGACGGTTTTGAATTCAACAAGTTTAATTCCTTCAGTGGGGTTTTCAATGCCCCTTACAGCATTACACCATCTATGGACCGTGATGAATCAGATTTATCTATTCCGGTGTTTAATCCGCTGGATAATATGTTTATCCCTGCAGGTGCAACCCACTTCAAGATTATCAATGCCATTACAGTGATGTCTGACTTTGCTTATAATCCTGTAACTAAAGCTTATGAGCCGAAGGATCCAGCCGTAAACGGACTGACTGCTATTGCAGATTCCGGATATCTTCCGGTGAACGTGCCCACCACTGCATTAAACATTGTAACAACTATTCCAGACTCCCCGGTAATTACAGCGGATTCTTCCGTGGTTAATCTTATCGCTGTTGAGTTTTATCAGGAGGTGAACGGTAGTTACTACATTTTTGCTCAGGGGAATACCATGAAAGTTGCAAAAATATTCTAAGAACCATCAGTAGATTTTATTCGGAAAATCGAAGCAGCCCATTCTCACGAGTGGGCTTTGCTTTTTTCTGCACCGATTTGACTATAATAGTTAAATATATATGCTTTATATATGGCTTAAATATCAGTCTTTTATGGAATATATATGACTGAAAAATTTTTCAAAAGAAAAAAAAAAAAAAAAAAGA
>JAEWOM010000175.1 GCA_023399675.1 Bacteroidota bacterium | reverse complement strand
TACCGCAGTTTTTTTCTTTAGAACTGAATTTTTTCGATGAAAAGTTTTTAAGCACGAGGCGCACTATGAAATAGACGGCAGCCAAAACAAACAGCCCAATGAGAATGTATTGAATAAGTAGACCTGTTTCCATCATTTTAATATTTGATATACAATCATCGAAACGATATAGGCAAGTCCAGACATCGCAAACAGCTGAATCAGTGTCCATTTCATACTGGCGGTTTCACGGTAAACCACTGCGATAGTAGATATACACTGCATCGCGAATGCGTAAAATATCAAAACGGAAATTCCCGTAGCGAGCGTAAAAACCTTTTCGCCGTTCGGCTTTGTGTCGGCCCGCATTTTATCGATGATCTTACCTTCCTCAACATCGTCATCAAGACTGTACAGGGTGGCCATGGTTCCCACGAAAACTTCGCGTGCAGCAAAACTTGAAATAATAGACACGCCCATTTTCCAGTCGTAGCCCAGTGGTTCCACCGCCGGCTCTATCACTTTACCGATCTTTGCAAGATATGAATCGTTCATGCTTACATCAGTTTCCATAAAACGGTTTTCAGACTGAGACGGTCCTACATAACTGAGCGCCCAAAGGATGATACTGACTGCAAGAATCACTTTACCGGCACCGGTGATGAAATCCCATACTTTTTCCAGCATCAGTTTGAAATCATAACCGAACAGTGGTTTTTTATAGAGCGGCAGATCCATCACAAGATAACTTTGAACGTTTTGACGGATCACCTTTTTAAGGATGAATGATGATATCAGCGCAGTAACAAAACCAAGCAGATACATCAGGAAAAGTGCAATGGCACGATAATCTATTCCCAGGAAATGACCTTCCGGAATGACCAATGCGATAATAATACTGTAAACAGGAAGTCGTGCGGCGCAGGTCATGAACGGTGTAACCAATATGGTTATGAGGCGTTCTTTAGCGTTTTCGATATTTCTTGTCGACATGATGGCGGGGATCGCACAAGCAATACCCGAAACAAGCGGTACGATGCTCTTCCCGTTCAGTCCGAAAGGTTTTAGAAAACGGTCCATCAGGAAAATAACCCGTGCCATGTAGCCACTGTCTTCCAGCAGATAAAGGAAATAGAGAAGAATTCCGATTTGTGGTGCAAAAATGATAATCCCGCCGAGCCCGGGAATTATGCCGTCTGATATCAGGCTGTTTAACGGCCCTTCCGGAAGCAGCTCCCTTGAAATGTTTCCGAGCCAGATGAACGTGTCATCAATCCAGTTCATCGGATATTCTGCCATGAAGAATACCATCTGGAAAATAAGCAGCATGATGAATCCGAAAAATACATATCCCCAAATTTTATGAACGAGGATCCTGTCCAGCTTTTCGGTCAGCAGTTCCTTGAATTCCGGTTTTTTGGAAACGGCAGCCTGCACAATTTTATCGATATGCTGGTATCGCCGGATGGTTTCCTGAGTCTGCAGCCTTTTCGGGACGATACATTTGGCATCTTTCTCTTCTAACTGTTCCTTTACTGTTTCGAGCTTGGACAGACTGGTTTCCGAAGAAAGCAAGGTCCAGACTTTATATGTGTTATTCTCCTTGGTTTGTGAAGCAATTCTCTCTACAGTTTCTCGCTGCTCCAAAGGTATTTCGAAGTACTGTTCCGTATTTCTGGAGAATTTTTTTTGATAAACAGCCTCACGAAGTTCATCGATACCGATTTTTTCCTTGGCGTTGGAAGTCACGATATGTGTGTTGAGCTGTTTGGAAAGAATGTCGAAATTTATCTCCGTTCCTCTTCTTTCAGCCTCATCCAGTTGATTGGCCACCAGCAGGACGGGAATGCCGAAATCCTGAATCTGCTGGAAAAGTAAAAGTCCGCGCTTCAGATTGGTGCAGTCGAGCACATAGATTACCGCATCATAATTTTGGTGTTCATCGATGAGGTATTTCGTAAAAATCGCTTCATCCTCCGATGACGGATAAATGCTGTAAGAGCCGGGCAGATCAATGATTTCAACCTCTTCTCCTTTGTATTCATACTTGCCGGAATGCGAAGCAACGGTAACGCCGGCATAATTTCCTGTTTTCTGCTTTTTATTGCATAATGCATTGAATAGGGTGGATTTTCCTACATTCGGATTTCCTACCAGCAATAATTTTTTGTGAGGTTCAACTGTGCGCATGTGTGCGGCTACGCCTGAATTTATCGGGGTTTTACAACTATGAAACGCGCTTCTTCCTGACGCAGTGCGATTCTGCTTTTTTCGTTACCGTATTCAATATACAGCGGTCCCGAAAAAGGTGCCTGATAAAGTATTCTGAATGCCGTTCCGGGGATGAGTCCCATTTCTACGATTTTGCCCGGCATTTCGAGTTCTTCATTGTCATATTCTACTATCATACCGTCATGTTTTACCGGAAAACAGCAGAGTTTGTTTGCGTCAGATTGTTTCAAATTTTCAACATTAAGGAAAGCACAAATATAGTTTATTTAAAATTAATCTAAATAAGAGATGCAATGATATGACTCATAAATCAAAAAAAATCCTGCATAAAACAGGATTTTCAGTTGAAAAATTTAAAATCGAAAACCAATTTATTGTCTATTTCTTAGCCGTGATTTCTATGGGGTTGTTGTTAGCGTTGAAGAAATCGCCCAGCATTTTTTCCTGTTCTTTTATCACTTCACCCATCGTTTTTTCTGATCCCGGCATTTTTCTGTTCATCAGTTCCGGTGTCATATAAGGCCTCATTTCTCCCAGTGGATCTGCTTTGAAGTTGTTGTAGGCTCTTTCAAATTTCGCACGGTCCACAATGACGGTGTTGCTGCTCATACCGTATTGCGGGTTGCGTTCCATGAAACTTTTTTCCTGATAATCTTCTACCTTCCTGTTACCTTTCAGGGTCCAGCTGTAATTATTTCCTTCATCTTCCACTTTCACGATCAGACCCGGAAGTCCGTGAAATTTATACGGTCCGTCCTGAAACGGAATGTCCTGCGAAAACCAGGCGGTCCATTTTCTTCCCGCAAATTCGGTCGTTGCTTTTTGCGTGTTGTAGTCGCCAATTTTCTGTTTTTCCGGATGAATATTCCAGTTCATTTTGGTAGCATCTTCGTAGCCAAGCCATTTCATGCTCACCATTTCAGCTAATGTAACATTCATTTCTGGATATTTTTTCGTGATCTTGTGCCCGAATTTTGGCATTTTAATCATTTTCGACATGTCTTTGTAAACACCTGCCTTCTGCATAGCTTCCATTTCGACCTTTAAAATGGAATCCTGCGCAGGTATGGTGAAATCCTGATAAATGGATTTGTCTTTGGTGATATCCAGCACAGTCATTACTTTATCAAGTCTGGCAGAATCTTTTTTCGGCTTAAAAGTAAGCTCATAGAAGAATCGGTTTGCAGACTGCTGTGCGCTAATCATTACCGTGATAATCAGGGCAAAAAGCGAAAGGTATTTTTTCATTTCTTATTTTTTAATCGTTTGCTCGTTAAGCAATTAGTATGCAATAGTTGCATTTCGTAACAAAATTTCCTAAAAAAATTCAAAAAAAATTTCTTTAGCCGTTTCCGATGAAGTAGCCCTTTCAGTATTCGTTTACTTTTGTTGTCATATCTGAAGACAATCTGCTGTTCTGCTAAAACATTTGCAAGACATCTTGTGCATCTTTTTCAAAGTAGTTAATTTTGCGGCCTAATTTTTCAAATATGAACAAAAAAACACTACAGATTTTTTTTATGCTTTGTCTGTTCTTCCTGGCAGGATGCGGCAGAGGCGGCGATACGGGCAGCGGTTCAGGCAGTGGCTGTGGACAGGTTAGCAATGTTACTTTCGATGTTTTTCCTTCAGCCATTACAGTGTTTTTCCACAGTGTAAGCGGAGCTAATTCATTC
>JAEWOM010000158.1 GCA_023399675.1 Bacteroidota bacterium | reverse complement strand
ACCATATACTGCTATGTCGCCAATCTTTCCTCCGTGCGCTTCAAGAAATTTTTCACTCTGAACGAACATGCCCCCGCTGCCGCAGCATCCGTCATATATTCTACCGTTGTATGGCTCCAACATTTCGACCAGTAGTTTTACAATGCTATCTGGTGTGTAGAACTGGCCGCCTCTTTTTCCTTCTGCATCAGCAAACATACCGAGGAAGTATTCGTAGACACGACCAAGAAGATCTTTACTGCTGTGGCCCTTTTCCTTGAAACCTATATTCCCGATGAGGTCTACCAATTCACCAAGCCGTTTTTTATCTAATGCCGGTCTTGCGTAATCTTTCGGCAAAACTCCCTTTAAGGAAGGATTGTCTTTTTCGATAGCATCCATTGCATCATCGATGTCTTTCCCAATGCTAGGAAGCTTTCCCCGCTGATGCTGAATATAACTCCAACGCGCGGAAGGTGGAACATAGAAAACATTTTCGGCTAAATATTCATCTTTGTCTTCCTCATCAGAAAGCTTATCGTCCTTCAACTGATTGTATAAATCTTCGAAACTATCTGAAATGTATTTTAGGAAGATGAGGCCCAATACTACATGCTTGTATTCGGCCGCATCCATATTATTGCGTAATTTATCGGCAGTTGCCCAAAGTGTTTTTACTAGTTCCTGATTCATGGAGATGTTTAAAATAGAGGGAATTAACTTGATATATCATTTTTAATAAAACTTAAATTCTGTTAAAAATATATCAAACCAAATATAACTAAATTTCTGAGATTACATTTTACCGCTTTTTGTAGAGTCCATCTTTGATTTTTTCCAGTACATCGGGTACCAACTTACTGAGCAGATCATCTACTGTCCGTTCTTTTAGACTTAGTTTTAAACCCTCTTCGACTGCCAGTTTTCTTTGAAATGTATCCGGCAAAAGATCAATTAGTTTCTGTTTGTTACCAGTAGGTTTGTATTTTATATTATGGTCTTCTCCTGAAAGATTATTAAACATCAACATAGAATGATCGATGTAAGTTTTACTTAGCAGAATTGCAGAAGCAAAGTCCTGATCTGAGCAGCATACAATTTTTGATGTATCGCCATCGTCGAATTTCCGACAAGCGGTGAAGAGCATGCAGATCCGGAAAGTAATCAGACCTAAACGGTACACTACTCCAGCAGTGTCATCGGTATTGAACAATATAGTCTTCTGCAAAAGAAATCCGAATTCACTATTAAAGTTTTGCCACTGCTCCCTTGTCAGCTGTACTTCAGTCGGATAATTCTCCAGCATTTCTGCCATCAGCAGTACTTCGTCTGAAAGGGCACTAAAATGATCGTCGAATACAATCCCATTTTCTTTTGGCGCGGGGCTTTTCCATTCAATAGGACTTCGGAAAGCGTAGAACATAAAACGACTGAACAAACCATCTTCCGCTGAGCCAATAAGGCGCGGGACCTGAGCCGGAGTACCTGATAAACAAATTGAGATCTTCGGTTCCTGAATTTCTAAAACTTCGTTTCCAGTTTTTCTTGCAACTGACACCTTCTCGTGATGGAATGAACTCCGCATGATGGGTGAATAATTTCCCCAATCCTGTTTATGTGCGCCAGCCATGGTATCAGCCTCAGTTTCGCAGATAATTCCACTGCCATCATTATCGTTAATCATTTTAATCACCATTGCCTGACTCGTATTTCCGGGAATGAATATTCTTTTGAAGGGAGGTTCTTCGGGTTTTTCGGGTGGTTCCTCATCTTTTTTGAGTTTTGCGCAAGTCGCTTTATATCGTAATAATTCAGATTCGTAGTCTGCTCTTATTGCTTTTGACTGCTCGTTCAGTTTATTGTGGTATTTGTCTGCTAACCGTTTAGCATTTTTCAACACGCCCTTTCCGTTTGCAGCCGGAGCGATGATGAATGAAAAAAGGTTAGGATACACCCTATCCTGGTGATATATTCCGCTTACACCAGGAAGGCAACCGCTGAGTATGGTAATCGCACAGGTAAGGAATACATCACGTTTCCTGGGTTCATCTTCAAAAGCTTCTGCACCTTTCTTAAGGATCGACGGAAGGTTTTCATAAACCAAGTCCGGGATATGCGGCATAGACATCAGTACATCCGGTGACAGAGAATCTGTGGTTAAATCTGCAGGCTTTGCAAAGTCTGCAATCCCTGCAATATTTGGGGTGTTGGGATATTTGCCGAAATCACTAACGTTGTGCTCATAGACCCCTTTTACTGTTGCTTCCACTTCTTTTGCATCCAGATCAAATGTCATCAAGATGCGTGACTGGGTAAAGTCTGCGGACAAACCGGACCTATTGCAATTACAAGCTAAAAGATGAATGTAATTGTTGCGACTTCCATTTGCATAAGTTGCTTTTTGATTGGTAAATTCTACAATACCATTAAAAATCTCATCATGCGTTTTCGCAAGAACTGTTTCTTTTGGAACAGCTATTTCCTGTGAAATCTGAAAAACTTCTGCATCACTATTGTAATATGCTTCAGGATCATAAGACATGAAACATAATCGTGAACAGTCTTTGCCAGAGGGATCCACTTCTTCATTCAGCACCTGCGCATAATAATCTGCTACCTTCTGAAAAGCCAAACCATGAGATTCAAGTTCGGTATTTACTTTAACAATAATTTTCAAACCGGTTCCGCGCGGGCTGATGAAGGCAGCTAAGGTATAAGGAGCCAATGTAGCCCTGTCCTTTGCTTCCTCAAAATAATCTTCGGAAATATCGTCAAAGTCCAGAATTACGCATTGGTTGTATTCTGAAATATCAGTTATTCTGCGGTTCTTTTTAAATACTCCCGAAGCTGTAAAACCTAAAAGATTCTTTTTCAGTTTATCCGCTTCCTCTTTTCCCTTTTCAGTATTTGTTTTTCTGATTTCTTCGACCTGCTTTTTATAGCTGCCGTTCCTGATCTCGTCGATACAATCCTGAATTGTAACATGTTTCACTATTTCGGTGAACTTGCGGAATAAGGTAACATTATGACGTACCTCTTCTTCAGCAAACAGATTATAAGTACCTTCCATCAGTTTTCGGTGTTAGGTTACAGATTTGGATGAGCCTGCCTGAACTTTGTATTTTTGGAGTAAGTCCAAAACATCGGCAAGCCTGTAATAGATTTTGTTACCGACCTGCGAGTATGAGATCATCTCTTCGGTTCGCCAATAAGCAGCGGTTCTTTTGCTGACATTCATAATATTGAGAAACTCCTGATTGTCGTACCAAATTTCATCGGGTTGAGTTCTCTGGCTTTGCTTCAATTCTAAGGAAATCCGATCTAATCTGTTGAGAATCTCCTTTACCTCTTCTTCGGAAAATCTATAGAAACTCATGATCTGCGTTTATTTCGGATTAAATAATTTGCTGCAGCTGTCTCAATATCTTCTGTGGTTTCCTGACGGTTTCGCATTAACCATGCGTCAATTTCCTGGCGGCGGAAATAGAGTTTCTTCCCTTGTGGGCAAAAGTGTGGGATCTGTTTTTGAGAGGTTAGCTTATAAAGATGCGATGCGCTAATATCAAGATATTTGCTTGCATCGTTGAAGTTGATTACTTCTTTCTGAAGAAGGTTTTGCTCGTCGATTTTCTGTTCGAGCTGACTGAGCTTTTGTAAGATTTGTTCTGCTTCCATTTTTGTGGGTTTAATTGGTTAAACTTGAAATCTGGAAGCAAAGTAATGCAGGATATGAAGGCTGCGGTAGTTGCAGAGGGTTGCGCAACCCCTTAAGAAAGCCCCTGTTTATAGGGGTTTATGGTAATTATTTTTCTTTGTCTTTCTTTGCTTTCTGCATGAAGTGGGTGAATTTTTCCTGCCAAAAATCTACGGCATTATAGTCTGGTGTATCGAATGCATTCTTTATTGAATTTGCGCTAATTTCATCTTTTTGTTTGGAGGAAAAGCTTTCTGCAATGAAATTAAAGATGTCGGTTTTTTGCCGGGATTCAATAATCCCTTCGTCATGCAGTGCACGGAATAGATAAGCAATTTCTTTTACGGTGAGATTGGTTTTGAGTTTCTGTTTAGACTGAATATTTTGCTGCACGGCGAAGTCTGCGAAGGAACCGAGATACCCTTTTTTGAAATCATCAAGGGCCTGTTTTGTCGCTTCTTCAAAAAGGTGAAAGTGTTTTTCGTACCATTTGAATACGTGAGTAAAATATTTTTTGTCATAAACACCGAGATCGGTAAATGAACCCATCTCATTTTCTCCCCAATAATCTTTCCAGAATTGTTCTTTCATGGCTTCAAACCGCAACTGCGGACTGTGGGTTTTGAACTGACTTAATGAAACGGTAAGGTATTTATTGATTTCGTTATTGTTGAGGTGCTGAGTTCGTTTGTAAATTGTTTGAACAAACTCGCTTAACAGCGGTCCTTCCATAAATCTTTTGAAATAAAGGGGATCAAAAGTGTAGGTTTGCCAAAGTTCGGAGATTTTATGATGATACTCCACCGCTTCTATTGAAACTCTGAGTTCTAGTTCTTCTACTAAATAAATGTGAGGTGCTTCCATTATTTCTTCCATTCTATTTTATCAGATTGTTTATGGTAATGGGAAAGTTGGAGCATCTGAAAAAGATCTTCGCGGATTTTTTCTATTGTTTGCTCTGAGGGATCATAGCTTTTGTTCCTGATGCTGTTGGGTGATATTTGCATCTGGTCTTTGCTTTGAAAATTGGCGGCTATAAAATCAAAGAATTTGGTTTTCTGATTCTTTTGGAGGACAATGATTCCCTGCTCAATTGAAAGTTTAAAAAAGTAGGCAAGTTCTTCCACGGTGTAGCTGGATTTGAAAGAATCGTGAGTAATTGGAACCTGGGCTGTTTCAAATGAGAAATTGTTGATTACCTCTACCAACTCATCGATATACTGAATTTTAAGATCATTAATCTCTTTGAGGCTTTCAGGTTCTATAACACATGAGAATCCATGGCTTTCCACATTAATGTTAATTCCGAAATCGGCTGATGCCAATGACTCTTTGCTTTGGAGCAGCCTGTTCCTAATCCTGTTTAAAGCAAGATCTTCGCCCTTGATAAACATATTGAATATCTGCTTTTTCAATTCCTTAACCTCATTAAAAAGCCCTTCATTCACTTCATCATAATCTTTCACAGCGGCCTGCTTATTATCTATATCGACAATAAAATCTAGATTTTCGTTATTAAAAATGTATTCAATTAAAGAATAATTATCCATGCTCATAAATTGATTTTAATTTTATTGGCTGCTGCGACTTTTTTCTCGTTGATCACCTTTGCATAAATCTCCGTTGTGGAAAGGTTTTTATGACCTAACAGTTTTGAGACCGTGTAAATGTCGGTGCCCAACGAAATCTGCAACGTTGCATAAGTATGACGCGCACAATGGAAGGTAATGTGTTTACGAATACCTGCATCGGTCAGCCAATCTTTGAGATAGGTTTTGTTCCAGTTCCCGTATTTTAATCCCGAGAATACTTTTTCTTCCTGGCCTTTCTGTTCGCCTAAAAGTGCCCTGGCTTCGTCCGCAATTGGCAGCGTTTCGGCTCCACTTGTTTTCTTTTGTCTGAACCTGATAAAATTACCTAAATTTTCTGAATGCTGGATTTCGGACCATTTCAGTTTTTCTATGTCGGACCACCTTAAACCTGTCAGGCAGGAAAATAGAAACATCTTTTTCAGTGTTTCGTTTCGGCAATGGGTGTTTGCTAATTTCTGAACTTCTTCCAGAGTGAGGAATTCACGCTGCACATCGTCCTGCTTGAAAGGTTCGACATAGTCGGCGGGGTTAGACTGTAACAGTCCTTCTTTAACCGCCTGTTTCAGCGCTGCGCGTAATTTGTTGAAATAATTGTATTTGGTGTTTAAGGAAATGGGTTCGCCGGTTTTGGTTTTGGCTTCAGAATTCAGGAAATCTTTAAAACCTTCTACCCATTCCCTGTTGAGCCGCTCGAAGGTCACCCCTTTTGGATCGTACTCTTTCAGCATGATTCGGACGGCATTCCAGTTTCCATAGTTTCCGAGACTTTCGTTTTTCTTTTCTGTTAAGACATCAAAGAATTCATAGAATTTCCCTTTCTGCTTTTCTTTATCACGGAACCCATAAACATTGTTCTGAGCTTCCAGATGCTTTTTGCTCCGGATATGTTCTGCAAGATCAAGGATTTTTTTGTTCTCGTCTTTCTGTGCCTTACTGAGTTTGCCCTTTTCAGGTTCGGGCGTCAAGTAAAGGCCCAGATACTCATATTCTCTTTTCCCTTTGTCGTAAAGATCCAGGTAAAGAGAAATTTTATTTCCTTTCTTGCGTTGCCTTAATGTTACTTTCATTTTCCATCAGTTTTAAAAAGGTTATCTATTTCGGAACGTTTTAAGATTGTTCTGCGGCCAAGTTTAGCTGCATTCAGCACGCTTCTCTGAACCAGTCTTTGGATGGTCCACCGGCTTGCTCCGAGAAGCTCTGCTGCTTCCTGAACGCTGAGAAATTCTTTTGTCTTTAGGTTAAGATGTGGTTGCAGGGTTTGCAGACTTTGCAAGGTTTGCGGTTTTACCTCATTTGCAGTATTTATCTCTTCAACTAATGCCTGCTGAATCTTTTCTTCTTTCTTGCGCAATTTGTACGCGCGTTTCGAACAGTTAGCACCGCAATATCTTGTGGTGGTAGTCTGTGCTATGAATGCCTGCCCGCAAAGCTGACAGTGTTTTGGAATTTGGATTCTTGTTTTCATCTTGGTGCCAGATGGTGCTGTTTGTAGCTGTGTGGTGCTGCATGGTGCAGGAACTCGCCACTTGTAAATTTTGTTGAGTTTGGGCAACAAATTTGTTGCTTTAGCAACATCTGGGCAACAAATATACACGAAAAAACACTATCGGGCAACAAATAATAGAAGAATTTTTATTTTTAACTATTAGAAAGACAAGCGGTTAGAAAATAAGAGAAGGGTAACTATTTGCCGATACAAAACTTCGAGAAAATATTACCCAACACTTCATCGTTGGTGAACTCACCGGAAATTTCGCCGAGGTGTTCCAGGGCAAAACGGAGTTCGTATGCGAGAAGCTCGGTGTGGAAACTCTGGGAAATAGCAGCTTTTACGCGCTCTACAGATTCCAGGGATTTTTGCAGGGCTTCGTAATGACGCTGGTTGGAAATAACCGTGTTTTCTTCGGTTTTCAAGTTTTCAACATAGGCAGACAGCTCATTTTTCAAAGCATCGAGACCGGTTTGATCCTTCGCGGACAACGGGAGAATGGTAGTGGCTAATTTTGGTACTAATGCCTCTTTCAACTGGCGGTCGAAATCATTTTGTGCAGAATGCTGCAGGTCGATTTTATTATGAAGAAGAATGATTTTGAGATCGTCGCGGTGGAATTCCTTCACAAAACTGATGACTTCTTCAGGCGTTGAATCATGTTCATCGTACAGATAGAGCAGAATTTTGGCTGTGGCAATTTTTTCTTTAGCTTTCTGTACACCGATGGCTTCAATGGTGTCACTGGTTTCACGGATACCTGCTGTATCGATAAAACGGAACGCATTTCCCTTGATGTGCAGCACCTCCTCAATCGTGTCACGCGTCGTGCCGGCAATGTCTGAGACGATTGCGCGTTCTTCTTTCAGCAAAGCATTCAGAAGAGTCGATTTCCCGGCGTTCGGCTTTCCGATGATGGCCACATCTACCCCATTTTTTACGGCATTGCCATACCGAAAACTTTCGGTAAGCGCTTTCAGTTTGTCCTCCAGTCGGTCTAAAAGCATATTCATTGCGGTTCGGTCGGCAAACTCCACATCTTCTTCTGCAAAATCGAGTTCCAGTTCCACGAGAGAGGTGAAATTCAGTAAATCGCCACGCAATTCTGAAATCTCTCTGGTGATGCCACCTTTCAGCTGGTTGAGTGCCATTTTGCGCGATGCTTCATTTTCACTGGCGATGACATCGGCAATCGCTTCTGCCTGTGTCAGGTCTATGCGGCCGTTCATGAAGGCTCGCATCGTGAACTCCCCTGCTTTTGCAAGTCTTGCACCATTCTTCACCAAAACTTCCAGAATTCTGCCGGCAATATGCGGCGATCCGTGGAAACTGATTTCCGCAGAATCCTCCGTGGTAAAACTGCGCGGTGCACGGAATACAGACACCATCACTTCATCAATCTGCTCTTCTCCATCACGGATGAAGCCATAATGTACCGTGTGCGATTCGGCTTCGGACAGTTTTTTGCCGTCAAAGCAAAGTTCCGTCACGGTGAATGCTTTGGGTCCCGAAACCCTGATAATTCCGAGGGCTCCGATTCCATTGGCTGTAGCCAGTGCGCAAATGGTGTCGTTATTCATACTGCAAAATTAAGGTATTTGCTTAGGTAAATAAAATCACAGAAATCGAAGATTTGGGAATGCCATGATTGTAAAGCAATATATCTTAGCTTGATTTTGATTAACTTTCAACTCCATAAAACACCACTTTACCATGCAAAAAATTGAAAAGGACACGTTTACATTTCTACAGGAGCTTAAG
>JAEWOM010000109.1 GCA_023399675.1 Bacteroidota bacterium | reverse complement strand
GGATAAAGCTGCTACCAATATTGGTGGAACGGTCAATATTAAGGATGAAAAGGCAAGAGGAAGCGGTGTTGGACTAGGCTTTTATTTTAAATCGTCAGACAAACTGGATATCGGATTGGCTTACCGTTCGAAGGTAGGCATGAAGGCAGAAAATGGCGTTGCCACTTTCAATGTTCCTTCTTCTTTATACGGAAACCTCGGATTGAATGCTGCCGGACAGGATGCTTTCACAGCAACACTGCCACTTCCTGAAGAATATACGATTGGTGCTACCTATAAGATTAAACCGACGTGGAAACTTTCCGCAGATTTCAACTATACCGGCTGGGAAGCCTATGATAAGCTCACGCTTAATTTCGCCAATGCACCGATCGGAAATCAGGCAGATCCTACAATTCTTGTAAATCCGAAGAACTTTAAGAATTCCAAAACATTCAGAGTCGGCACAGAATACCAGTTTTCTTCCATGTTTGCCGGAAGACTGGGATGGTACTATGATGAGGCTGCTTACGAAACTCAGAATTTCACTCCGGAAACACCAAGTTTTGATGCCCATGCAATTACTGCCGGTTTCGGTTTAAGATTCGGTGGATTCGGAGTTGATGTGGCTGCAGCGAAAACCTTTCCGCAGTACCGCACATTCCATAATTTGAATACCAACTTTTCAGGACAGGCCAAAGCCAATACACTGTATGTAGGACTTGGTCTATCATATAATGCTTTTTAATTTTCAAAGACATGAAAAAAATACTAATATCAGGTTTTGCTGCCGCGCTCGTTTTGAGCAGCACGGCCTGTAAAACAGATTTTGACACCGATGTATCGGAAATACCGGTAACGAGTGGATCAGCAGATTTTACAAGATACGTTGCACTGGGTAATTCACTTACTTCAGGATACCGTGACGGCGCACTGTACGTTGACGGTCAGAATGAATCTTTCCCAAGTATGATTGCCGGACAGATGCGTCTTGCAGGTGGAGCCGCAGTTTTCAATCAGCCAATGATGGCCGACAATTGGGGCGGTATCCCTGCGGTGAATTTCGGAGATAAGTATGAACTTGTTCTGAAGAATGGCGCACTTACACCGGAACAGTCTACAACAATTCAGGGGACCACAACACTGCAGAGTATTTATGGTCAGGGACCGTTCCAGAATATGGGCGTTCCTGGAGCCAAGTCTTTTCATTTGGTTGCTCCGGGCTACGGAAGTATGGCAAACCTGGCAGTAGGTGCAGCTAATCCTTATTTTGTAAGGTTTGCATCTTCGCCGTCTGCAAGTGTTCTTCAGGATGCCATGGCACAGAATCCGACTTTCTTTTCACTTTGGATAGGAAACAATGATGTGCTGTCTTATGCAACAAACGGAGGGACAAATTCTCAGACAGTTGGTGGGGTTACCACGTACGTTCCCGCAACAGTTCAGACCGGAAATACAAATCCGGCGACATATAAGTCCAACGATATTTCGGATCCGAATGTTGTAGCAGGTTCCATCAAAGCAATGCTGGATGGACTGGCGAGCGTTGGTGCTACGAAGGGTGTTATCGCGAATATTCCGAACGTGACCACGATTCCTTTCTTTACCAGAGTTCCGTACAACCCGATTCCGCTGGATGCAGCGAGAGCACAGACGCTGAATACCTCTCTCATCGGTCCTTTGAAGCAGGTTCTGTCCGCTTTCGGACAGGGTTCCCGTTTGGAGTTGGTTTCTGCCGGAAATAATCCTGCAATTATTGTTGACAACACACTGACCAACCTCTCTGCTCAACTGACAGCAGCACTTGCAGGTGCAGGCTATCCTGCCGCGCAGGCAGCACTAATCGGCAACGCTTTCGGGCAGGCAAGACACGCTAAAGAAGGTGATCTACTACTGCTGAGAGCGAGTTCAGTTCTTGGAATTGACGTGATGACCAATCAACCTGCAACACCTACTTCCCAGTTTATTTACGGTGCATCTTTTCCGTTACCGGATCAGCTGTCGCTAACAAGCACCGAAGTTGGGCATATTACGACTGCAGTAAACGCTTATAACGCAGCTATTTCTTCTATGGCAACATCTTACGGACTTGCGTATGTAGATGCAAATTCAAAAATGCTGGAACTTTCCAGTAATTCCGGAATTATGTATGATGGTGTGAAGTACACCGCAACTTTCGTAACCGGAGGAAGTTTTTCACTCGATGGTGTTCACCTGAACGGTCGCGGTTATGCGGTAATTGCTAATGAATTTATCAAAGCAATCAATGCAAAATACGGATCGACGCTTCCACAGGTTACTCCGGGATCGTATAGCGGCATCAAATTTCCTTAAGTAAAACAAATATTGATATCAGAAACCACCTGTTTATTTCAGGTGGTTTTATTTTTTGTTAAATTTGCACCAGAATAAAATCAGGAAATGGCAGATCAGGCGACCTATTTATTTTCAACCAGAACCAGCAAAGTTTTAGCTGAAAAAATTGCAGAGCATTACGGGCAAGGTCTCGGAAAAATTAACTTTCAGGAATTCAGCGACGGTGAGTTTGAGCCAATTCTGGATCAATCTGTACGTGGAGGCCGCGTCTTTCTGATCGGGTCCACTTTTCCACCTGCAGATAATCTTCTGGAATTGCTGCTGATGATTGATGCAGCAAAGCGTGCTTCAGCAAAGAATATTACGGTGGTAATTCCCTATTACGGACTGGCGAGGCAGGACCGTAAAGATAAACCCCGTGCTCCGATCGGTGCGAAACTTGTCGCAAATCTGCTGACAGCAGCGGGAGCCACGAGAATTATGACGATGGATCTTCACGCTGATCAAATCCAGGGCTTTTTCGAAATTCCTGTTGATCATCTGTACGCTTCCACCATTTTTGTGGATTATATTCAGTCTTTAGGTCTGGACAATCTTACGATTGCATCTCCGGATATGGGTGGAGCTAAACGTGCGAAAAATTATGCAAGCCATCTTGGTGCAGAGGTCGTTATCGCCTATAAAGAAAGGAGAAAAGCCAATGTTATTGAGGAAATGATGCTGATTGGTGACGTAACAGATAAAAATGTTATTCTGATCGACGATATGATTGATACCGGCGGTACCCTTTGTAAAGCTGCAGATATCCTGATTGCAAGCGGCGCAAAATCAGTACGTGCCATGGCAACGCACGGTGTTCTTTCCGGAATGGCATATGATAATATCAACGCATCGCAACTTGCAGAGGTTATTGTTACGGATACAATTCCGCTGAAAAGTGAAGCATCAAATAAAATAAAAGTGCTTTCCTGCGCTGAACTGTTTGCAGATGTGATGAAAATGGTGCACGAACACAAGTCTATCAGCGACAAATTCATTATTTAAAACCGAACCAATAATATAAATGCCTTCAAGTAAAATTGGAGGTATTTTTTATTGAGAAAATTGTATCTTTGCACCTCAAAATTTTTTAAATTCTATAATGAAATCTATTACATTCCATGGCGCAAAAAGAGAAAACGTGGGCAAAAAGTCAACAA
>JAEWOM010000001.1 GCA_023399675.1 Bacteroidota bacterium | reverse complement strand
GGTCGTACCTGCTGAAGCCATTCTTTTAAATCTGCGAGGCTTAACGCATTTACTTCTGCGATGTTTTTTCCGTCAATACGGAATGCAAGACTGCCGGGAAGCAGACGTGTTCCGGCGCATTCCGGACAGGTTTCTTCGGTAGTGAAGTGACGTTCCAGCAGCACTGCATCGTAATTTTCGCGATCTTCAATTAAACTCTCGACAATCGGAACGAGCCCTTCAAAATTCACTTTGATTTTCTTGGTAATTCCGGCATGTTTCAACTCCTTACCGACTTCTTTGTTCGCACCGTAATAAATATAGTCAACTGCTTCTTTCGGTATGTTTGCAAATGGTGTGGAAAGCCCGGCATCAAAGAGTTCCAGAATATTTTTTATCTGGGTATGAATCCACTTATTGCCGCGAATATCCTCCAGCGGAAGGAGCGCTCCCTGATTAACCGACAGTTTCGGATTTTCAACAAAATAATCGGTATTCACCTTTCTGATTGTTCCGAGACCCTTACAGTTCGTACAGCTGCCTTTTGGTGAATTAAAGGAAAAGGTATTCGGCTCAGGCAGCGCAAGGGAATGACCGGTTTCATCATCCATGAGGTTTTTCGAAAAATACTCGATTTCAGTGCTGCCTAATTATTGAATACCGATGATTCCTTCACCCATTTCGAGTGCGGTTTTCATCGATTTTTCCATTCGGAGTTCCGTAGCGTTTTCCCCAATAATCCAGCGGTCAACAACGATATCGATATCGTGCGTTTTATAGCGGTCAAGCTTCAGATCATACTCAATATCCTGAATTTCACCATCAATTCTCGCCTGTCCGTAGCCTTTCCTCGCCATCTGCACGAACAGTTCATGGTAATGTCCTTTTCTGGACCGTACCACCGGCGCCAGCAGCATCACCTTTTCTCCCTCATAATTTTCCTTGATCGCTTCCAGAATCTGATCATCGGTATAGCTCACCAGTTTCTTTCCTGATGTTAAGGAATATGCATCGGAAACCCTCGCATAAAGTAGCCGCAGAAAATCATAAAGTTCAGTAACAGTTCCTACCGTGGAACGTGGATTTTTGTTGGTGGTTTTCTGTTCAATGGCAATTACCGGAGACAAACCTTCAATCTTGTCGACATCAGGACGTTCCAGACCGCCCAGAAACTGCCTTGCATATGCAGAAAATGTTTCAATATAACGCCGCTGTCCTTCAGCAAAAATAGTATCAAAAGCAAGGGACGACTTTCCTGATCCCGATAAACCGGTAATCACCACGAGTTCATTTCGCGGAATTTTTACGTTTATATTCTTCAGATTATGTTCACGGGCTCCGTAAACTTCAATATATTCTCTTTCGTCAGTCATTTATTGGTTGCTGCAGATGAAAAACTGCAACTGTTTGCAAAAATACCGAAAAACAGACGGCTACCGAAATCTGCCGGAATATTTCATTTTGATTTATACCGCTTAAAATTCTGGAATTGGATTATCAACAGCCGAACTACTTTACGACAAGAAAAAGACCGATGCAGCAAAGTGCAATCCCAACGAGCTGCGTAACCGAAACAGATTCCTTAAAAAATGCGGCACCACTGATGACGCCCAATACAATCATCACCACATAAATATACGGTATGGCAACGCTGAAAGGAGCTTGAAACTCAAAGGTTTTGATAAAACTGATCGTCGCAAGCGCAAGTAGCAGTCCGGCAAATGACAGACTGCCCAATTCACTCCATTTTAATTTTTCGAAGCGTGTTCCGGAGAACATTTGGATTGCCAGATAGGCGCCGAGAAAAAGAAACGCACTTAAGCTCAGAATAAAACCTGAAACCACCGGATTCAGCTTTTCGGAGACCGCTTTCAAAATATAATCATGGGCCAGGTAAAACAGCGCAGCAAGTGTTGCAAATACAATCCACCTCATCTCAAAAAATTTCGGAAAAAGAACAGGTTAATGAAAAAACGGAATGAATTCATACCTCCTCTACATCCGCTAAAAATAAAGGTAATTTACGAACAAATATGAATCGGATGTAAATTTTTTCTTAAGAAATGTAACCTTTTGCTCCGCAGCATCGTATATGTTAATGAGTCCTATAAGCAGGGACTCTGTTTATATTCATGAGACAGTTAAAAATTACGAAGCAGGTTACCAACAGGGAAACCGCATCCTTAGACAAATATTTACAGGAAATCGGTAAGGTGGAACTGATCACCGCTGACGAAGAAGTGGAACTGGCACAGAGAATCCGTGCCGGAGACCGTGCAGCTCTTGAAAAACTGATTAAAGCGAATCTGAGATTCGTGGTTTCCGTTTCCAAGCAGTATCAAAACCAGGGGCTTTCGCTTCCTGACCTTATTAACGAAGGAAATCTCGGTCTGATGAAGGCTGCGAAAAGATATGATGAAACAAGAGGTTTTAAGTTTATCTCTTATGCCGTTTGGTGGATTCGCCAGTCGATTCTTCAGGCACTTGCGGAACAATCGAGAATTGTAAGACTTCCTTTGAATAAAATC
>JAEWOM010000290.1 GCA_023399675.1 Bacteroidota bacterium | reverse complement strand
CCGGGGTGAGTGGAAAGAAACTCGGGTGGTCTTTGCTGACCTGCTGAAGCAGCTTCCATTCTGTTCCAGAACGGGATGGCTTGTCTTGGATCATATCCGGCCATTCCCATCAGGTAAAGGCCCATTTGGTCGGCTTCCAACTCCTGTTTTCTGCCATAAGACATCAAACCAACCTGAGCACCAATTGGATAAACCTGCTGAAAGATCTGCGCCCATTGTGAATTAGATATCGTTGTACCCAGTACAGCTCCTCCCAACTGAGCTACATAGGCTTGAGAAATACGCTCATTACCATGTCCGGCAAGTGCGTGGGAAACTTCGTGCCCCATCACAACAGCAAGACCGGTATCGTTTTGTGTTACCGGCAGAATTCCGGTGTAAACAGCTACTTTTCCGCCCGGCATACACCATGCATTCAATGCTTTGTCTTCAATCAGGTTAAATTCCCAATTATAATTTGCCAAATCACCTTCACGACCGATACCGCGGTAATAATTTTCAGCAGCGTTCTTAATCCGCGTCCCTACATTACTTACGGATCTTGCCTGCGTTGTGTTTTTTACCACTTTCGCAGTATTCAGCGCTTTGTTATACTCCTGGGACGCCATACTGGCAATCTCCGCATCATTTGCAATCTGCAAAGAACTGCGGCCGGTAACGGGATTGGTAGTACAGGAAAGCAAAGTTGCTCCCACCATACCAACTGTCAAAATTTGTGAAAACTTCATAATTTATTTCTTTATTTTCATCATTTGAACAATTTTTATTCCACATTATATCAGCTCCTGAGTTTAGCATTACTTTTGTAGTAATTACTGAAAAAATATTTGAAAAAATGAAATATTTAGTATACCTCCTCATACCCCTGTCTTTGCTTTTTCAGAACTGCGGTTCGCAGACACCAACGATGAATCCCGCTGATGTGCGAAACGTCATACAGCAGCGAAACTTCACCTTTATGGCAACCCGGGCGATACCTTCTGCATCAGATATCAACAATATCATCGTGAATATGCCGAACCGGAACAGCAGCAGAATTCTCGAACTCGACGAAGGTTATACCCTGAAAATTGATGACGGAGTGTTAAGCGCTGATTTGCCTTATTTCGGACGTGTTTTTCATCCTACCTACGGTGTGGACAATCAGGGGCTGAAATTCTCTACCACTAATTTTACTTTTAGCGAGAAAACGGATACCGACAAAGTTACCATCACCATTCAGCCGCAGGAAGGAACCCGCGTCAACGTTATTTTCCTGGATATTTACAATAATGGAAGAAGTTACCTGTCGGTAAATTCGAATGATCGGCAGCCGATTTCTTATCACGGTTACATCATGACAAATCGGGTGAATCCTTAGTATTCAGCAGGAATTTTGTCACAAATTTCATAGCCTCAGAACTGGGGTTTGCCTGCAGATTAGCCGCCTGATTCTGGTGAAAGCGATATGTTTCATTCATTTGTTCATCCCGGCGTAAATTCTGGAGAATGTAATCCTGCACCCAATACTGAAAGCGTTTTTCAGCCTGAATTTTCCGTACCTCTTCGAAGCGTCCTGATTGTTTTTTGAGATCAATAAAATTCTGTACGTTTTTCATCACATCTTCCAATCCGATTTTATCGAGAGCAGAACCAAGAAGTACAGGAATTTTCCAGTTTTCCTCCCTGGCTGGCATAAAATGTAAGGCCCGCAACAGTTCCTGTTTTGTGGATTTGGCTTTCAACCGGTTTTCGTCATGCACTTTATTGATGAAAACGATATCCACCATCTCCATAATTCCCCGTTTAATCCCCTGAAGTTCATCGCCGCCGCCCACAATTTTCAGAAAAAGAAATAAATCCGTGATCTCGGAGACCAGCACTTCGCTCTGGCCAACGCCGACAGTTTCAATCAGAATCAAATCAAAACCTGCGGCTTCGCACAAAATCATCGTTTCAAACGTGGTATTGGCAATGCCGCCCAGAAAACCGGAACTGGGGGAAGGACGGATGAAAGCCCTTTCCGATTTTGCCAGTTCTTCCATTCGGGTTTTATCGCCAAGAATGGATCCTTTATTAACAGCGGAACTCGGATCAATTGCAAGTACTGCCACTTTTTTACCTTCGCCGATCGCCATGAGGCCAAAACTCTCAATAAAAGTTGATTTTCCTGCACCGGGAATACCGGTAATTCCGATACGGACTGAATTTCCTGAAAAGGGCATCAGGAGCTCCAGGAGTTCTGACGCTTTTTCACGGTCTTCCGCTCTTTTGCTTTCAATTAAAGTAATTCCTTTAGCCAGAAAGCGCAGCTGACGGTTGCGTATTCCTTCCGCAAGTTCATGAACAGAATATTTCATTCAGCCAAAAATACTAATTTAACGGAAAGGAAAAAACCGATGAAAAGTTTATAAAAAAGTTTATTTTTGAATAAATAAATTCCAATTTCAACCTAAAGTTTCTGTTATGACGAAGAAATTAATTGCGGCTGCTGCTATTACCCTTTTGCTTACATCCTGCGTACAGCGCGGAAAATCGCTAAAGCCTGACCAGATGTCAGACGGACTGAAAAGTGCACAGGGAAAAACGATTTTCGAAAATAATTGCGGCAGATGTCATGATCTGCCTTCTCCGAAAGACTATACAGACGAGCAATGGATCGGAATTGTGAATGCGATGGCTCCGCGTTCCAAAATAACCAATGCACAGGGAGAAATGGTGTATCTGTATCTTACGTCGCAGAACTAATACGAATTATTTGAGCGAGATTCCGAGGCCAGGTTTATTATTCGGTATGAGCACCCCCTGATGTACCGTACTTCCGGCTGTATAATCATTTGCAATCAGGTTCGCTCCGTCCAGATCTGCGAAATCGCATAGTGGCGCAATGGCAATTCCTGCGGAGATTCCTGTTGTACTTTCCGTCATGCAACCGATCATCGTCCGGAAACCCAGTTTTTTTGCCGCTTTGATCAGTTCCAGGGCCGGTGTCAGTCCGCCACATTTCATCAGTTTGATATTAACCGTTGCATAATGCGGCTGCAGTTTCTGCAATGAACCAATATTCTGGCAGTCTTCATCCGCCATCCAGTTTACTTTTGAATTGCGTGACAATTTGTGAAATTTTCCTGGCCTCAACGGCTGTTCAACGTACAATAGCTTTTTTCCGAACCCGTTCGATTCCAAATCAAGGCAGTCATTCTCCGTAAAAGCCGCATTCGCATCGAGTGCAATTTGTTTTCCCGAATTCAGCAGCGTCTCAAGCGTTTCGGACCGGTAAGAATTGCATTTTACTTTAAATTTTTTCCATTCGCTCTTTCGAATTTTCGCGACCTGTTCTTCAACGGGTGCAATTGAAATGGTGTAACTGGAATCCGGTAAAACCGTTTGAGAAATACGGTTAAGCTCTGCAAACGTCTTCTTTTCAAGTTTTCCGAATAAATCCCAGTACGCGCAATCCAGCGCTGAAAATAAAAAAGGATGGAGATTTAAGGCAGACAGTTCCTGGTAAAAAAATACCGGCGCAATGATTTTTTGCTGCTCTACAAAAGTTTTTATCTTATCAAGAGAAACGATAAACTGTTCGAGATCGATTCCGTAGTAACTGATTTCGACACATTCTCCAAAGCCTGTTTCTCCGGAATGCGTCAGCATAACTACCAAAGCAGCACGGTATTCGAAATTTCCATAAGAAATGGCGAACGTTTCACGAAGCTGCAGCCGGATTCTTTTCCATGATAAATTCATAATAATTCAATCATAATTTATAAAAACCTTCAGCAAAAGCAGCTTAATTTTGGATTACTAAAATCAATTTATGGAAAAAATTATTTTCAGCGCAATCGTTGGCGGAGTATTTCTCGCATCATGCGCAAGGAGCAACGCTGTTACCGGTCCAAAATATACCGCATCAGACAAGCTCCTTCAGGGAAAAACCATTTACGAAAACTCGTGCAACAAATGTCATGAACTGATGGATCCGCAAAAACATGACGATGCAGGCTGGCTTGAAACCATGAGCAGAATGGCACCGCGTGCAAAACTTACTGCCGATCAGCATCAAATGGTATACGATTATCTGATTTCAGTTAACGGGCGTTAATCCCGTAAATCATACAATCAATACTAATTCAGGAATCCTTTCAGAATCTCTACTGCAGATTTTGGAAGGTTTGTTCCCGGACCAAAAATGAAGTCAGCGCCATTTTCCTCCAGAAATTGGTAATCCTGCTGCGGAATGACTCCACCAACAACAATGGTAATGTCATCTGCACCCAGTTTTTTCAACTCTTCCACTACCTGTGGAACCAGCGTTTTGTGTCCGGCAGCCAGCGATGAAATTCCGAGGATATGAACATCGTTTTCAACGGCCTGTTTTGCAACTTCTTCGGGAGTTTGAAATAACGGAGCTACATCTACATCAAAACCCATATCCGCGAAAGCTGTGGCTACCACTTTTGCACCGCGGTCATGTCCATCCTGCCCCATTTTTGCCACCATAATCCGTGGTCTTCTGCCTTCCCGCTTTTCAAAATCTCCGGCTAAATTCAGCGCTTCATCAAAATATCTGTTTTTATTGGCATTCATCGCATAAACTCCTGAAATGGTTTTAATCTGTGCTTTGTAACGGCCGAATTCACTTTCCATCGCATCCGAAATTTCACCTAATGTCGCTCTTCTTCTTGCTGCTTCGATACAGATCTCCAGCAGATTGCGTTCGCCGGTTTGTGCAGCTGATTTCAGTTCGTTCAATATTTCTTCAACTTCTTCGGAATTCCGCTCAGCTTTCAGTTTTTCCAACCGGGCAATCTGGCTTCTCCTTACTTCGGAATTATCGATATCAAGAATTTCGATTTCGGGTTGTGCCAGTTTTGATTTAAATGAATTAACGCCAATAATAAACTCTTCACTACTGTCTATTTTAGCCTGTTTTCTCGCTGCAGCTTCCTCAATTCTCATTTTCGGAATTCCGGCTTCAATTGCTTTTGTCATGCCGCCTTCATTCTCCACTTCTTCAATATATTTCATCGCTTCAGCGATCTTCTGTTGTGTCAGCGATTCAACCAAATGACTACCGCCCATAGGATCGACGACATCACAAATACCACTTTCCTGCTGCAAAATAATCTGGGTATTTCTCGCAATTTTTGCCGAATAATCGGTTGGCAAAGCAATCGCTTCATCCAGCGCATTGGTGTGCAGCGACTGTGTACCGCCAAGAGCTGCAGACAGCGCTTCAATTGCGGTACGGGTAATGTTATTGAACGGTTCCTGTTCTGTAAGGCTCCATCCGGAAGTCTGTGAGTGCGTCCGCAACGCCAAAGATTTCGGATTCTGCGGATTGAACTGCTTCAGCTGGTTTGCCCAAATGTACCGGGCTGCGCGCATCTTGGCGATTTCCATGAAGTGGTTCATGCCCACTGCCCAGAAAAAGGAAAGCCTCGGAGCGAAATTATCTACCTTCATTCCGGCCTGTATTCCGGTGCGCACATATTCGAGGCCGTCTGCAAGCGTATACGCCATCTCCAGAACAGGTGTTGCTCCGGCTTCCTGCATATGATAGCCCGATATAGATATGGAATTGAATTTGGGAATATTTTTAGAAGTATATTCGAAAATATCTGCAATAATTTTCATGGACGGCGCAGGCGGATAGATGTAGGTATTCCGTACCATAAACTCTTTCAGAATATCATTCTGAATCGTACCTGACAGTTTCTCCTGAGCTACGCCCTGTTCCTCTGCAGCAATAATATAGAAAGCCAGAACAGGCAAAACAGCTCCGTTCATCGTCATAGAAACAGAAATTTCATCAAGAGGAATCTGGTTGAAAAGCACTTTCATATCCTCCACAGAATCAATGGCTACTCCGGCTTTTCCGACGTCTCCGACAACCCTTGGATGATCAGAATCATAGCCGCGGTGCGTAGCCAGATCAAAAGCTACTGAAAGTCCTTTCTGGCCTGCTGCGAGATTTCTTCGGTAAAAAGCATTCGATTCCTCAGCGGTGGAAAAACCTGCATACTGGCGTATCGTCCATGGTTTCTGCACATACATGGTGGAATACGGACCACGCACAAACGGTGCGACACCTGCATTTCCGGCTAAAACTGCGGAATCTGCTGTGTCTTTTTCGGTATATGAGGATTTCATTTCTAGTCCGTCTTTGTCGAAAAAGTACGGCAGTTTAGTCTCGAAATTAATTGTAAAATCAGGATTTTGAGTCTGAATTTTCTTGCGCATAAGGCTTTCTTTGATGAAAAAGTAAAAATACGAAATTTTAGCGTTGTTTCGATGTGGTAAATCGCTCCAAGATTGCTTATGATCAATTAATGGCGATCGTCCTGTTAAATAAAAAAACGCCGGATTTCTTCCGACGTATTTTCAAATTGGTAAAAGTTTTACTTCTTATATTTTATCGTGCAGCCAATCGCAACGGTTTTCTGCACTTCGATTTCCTTGCCGCTCAGCAAACTGTTCACAGCATCCTGCACGTAATATTCAGATACGTCGTTTTCGTCTTCGTAATTATTGTCGATGGCACCAATGTATTTAACGATATTTTTCCCTTTTTCCTTCTGAAGAACAAAGACATGCGGCGTTTTGGTTGCACAGTACTGCGGATGAATTTTCTGTCCTTCATCCATCAGATATGGAAAAGTGAAGCCTTTTTCCTTTGCACGCTCCTGCATATGTTCGAAGCTGTCTTTAGGCTGTGCAGCAGGATCGTTTGGCTGAATGGCGATAACCGGATAACCTAACTCCTTATATTTTTTATCCAGTTCGATAATGCGGTCCTGGTATTTTATGGCATAAGGACAGGTATTGCACGTAAAAATGACGATAAATCCCTTTGCTTTTTTATAATCGCTCAGCGAAACGAATGAACCGTCGACATTCTTCAGTTTAAAATCTGTTGCGGCGTCACCAATGCTGTAACCTTTACTTTTTGTAGTTGCTGTTTGCGCTGTAAAGATTCCTGAGAACCCAAAAACAAGCATCAGCAACAAAATGTTCATCGTTTTCATGTGTAATATTGTAAATTGTAATAATTCTTATTCTAACAAACCGCTCACTTTTTCATGCAGTTCATTCAGATGCATTTCTCCATTGTGAAAATAGGCTTTCTGACCATTTTTATAAAAAACCGTTACAGGAATTTCCCCGCCCCAGTTTTCATCAAACTTTGGAATCCAGGTATTCATCCTTTTATTGTCATCTAAAATAACAACTTCAGCCGCTAAATTTTTTTCACGAATAAATTTCCGTACTCTTTCGATATCTTTTGTGCGGTCCAAAGACACCAAGAGCATTTTGAAATCAGGATTTAAACGGTATTTTTCGTTTACTTTCATGAAATCCGGCAGTTCGCGGACACAGGGCGCACAGGTGGTCGACCAGAAATTCAGGACCAAAACCGCTGCTTTTTCATCTGATATTCTCTTCTGCAATTCCTCATATTTCAGGAACGGGATATCTTTCTGCTGTGAAAAACAAAATAACGGAACAGCGAAAAACAATATTGTAAACAGGGTTTTCATATGTGCAAAATAATGCGAAAAAACTAAAAAAGTACTGTTATCAGAATTTCAAAATTAGCAAAAATGATTAAGACAAAGAAAAACCTCATCTAAACAGATGAGGTCAGGAATAATAACCGTGTATATTTTATCTTCTTGGATCGCCGTCACCATCAGTTGCATTTCTGACATCCTGACGAACTTTCTGTGCACCTTCTTTGATATCACTGCGCACCTGATCGGCTCCCTGTTTAATATCACTTCGCACTTTGTCCGCTTCTGATTTCACGTCCTGAGCTGCCTGATGCACACCGCTTCTGACATCCTGTGCTACTTCACGCGCATCAGCTCTTACTTCGTTAGCTCTGTTGTCTACAGCCATACCTGCTCTCGTTGCGGCACCCGGTTCTCCCGGTACGGTTGTGGTTTCTGTTACGGCTACAGTATCTGTTACTACAGTTGTTGTATCATAAACCACCGTATCTTCTACAATTACGGCATCTGTATCCTGTGACTGTTCAACTTTTTTGCAGGAAACGACCGCCAAAGCGATTACCCCTGCTGCTAAAAATGATTTTTTCATATTTTTTCGGTTTAGTAAGCAAAGATATCTCAATGAAAAAACCCACACTTTATAAAGTATGGGTTTAATTTTATAAGAATTTCGGTTCTTATTTTGTGATGTCTCCGTCACCGTCTGTAGCGTCGCTTGCTGCATCTCCAACTGCATTAGCACCATCCTGGATTGCATCTCCTGTTGCATCAACAGCACTTTCGAGTGAGTTATCCACTGCATTAACAGTAGAATCGGTAGTGATTGGCATTGAATCGTTGTCAACGATGATAGCAGTTTGCGTAGTATCTACGTTGGAAACGTCTGTAGTTTCAGCTTTTTTGCAAGATGCAAGCGCAACTGCTGCTACTGCACCAAGTACGAAAATTGATTTTTTCATAATAAAATATTGTTTAGGTTTAAATTTCGGCAAATATACAAAATTATGTTAATGGAAATGTTTAATAATTTTCTTCTTCTCCTTTCATCTTTTCAGCATTTTCAGCCATGATGACCGCATCAATCATTTCCTGAATATCACCATTCATATAAGCGTCCAGATTATAGATTGATTTATTTACCCGGTGATCGGTAACCCTTCCCTGCGGATAATTATACGTCTTGATTTTTGCCGAACGGTCCCCCGTTGAAACCATTGTTTTTCTTTGTGCAGCGATATCGCCCACCACTTCCTGCAGCTTGATATCGTACAGTTTTGCACGGAGCATTTCCATAGCGAGTTCGCGGTTGGCAAGCTGTGAACGCGCCTGCTGACAGACGACAACAATTCCGGAGGGCTTGTGTGTAAGCTGAACTTTGGTTTCCACTTTATTTACATTCTGACCTCCTGCTCCTCCCGAGCGCGAAGTCTGCATTTCGATATCGGCCGGGTTAATTTCCACATCAACCTCTTCTGCCTCGGGAAGTACCGCAACGGTTATCGCTGAGGTATGGACACGTCCCTGGGATTCGGTTTCCGGTACCCGCTGAACACGGTGTACACCCGATTCAAATTTCATGACTCCGTAAACACCTTCACCTTCCACCTTCATAATAAGTTCCTTGTATCCTTTTGCCGCTTCGTTGGAATCGGTGACTTCATGTCTCCAACCCTTCATTTTGAAATACATGGAATACATTCTGTACATATCTTCCACAAAAATCGCCGCTTCATCGCCGCCGGTACCGGCACGCAGTTCTACAATAACATTTTTATCATCTGCCGGATCTTTCGGTATCAGCAGAACTTTCAGTTCTTCTTCAAATCCGGGGATCTTTTCCTGCGCTTCCAGTTTTTCCTGTTTTGCGAGGTCGGCCAGTTCTTTATCGGAGCCATCCGCAATAATTTCCTCAGACTCCGCTATGGTATCCAGTGTACTTTGATACTCGTCATAAACTTTTACAATTTTTCCGAGATCGCTGTACTCTTTGTTGAGCTGTGAATATTTTTTCTGATCAGCAATAATATCTGGCTGAATAATGAGGTCTGCAACTTCATTATAGCGCTGTTTAATTGCCTGAAGTTTTGGAATGAGGGATTTAGACATACCGAAATTTGTGGATGCAAAGATAAGCAAACGGCATAAAAACAGGAAAAAGCATTTATCGCAGCCGTTTTGCAAAAAAAATCCGCCGAATTTCTTCGGCGGATGTATCGAGTATAAAAATTATTCTAATGATGTCCGTGAGAATCACCGTGTGCATGCAGGAACGGCCCTTCGCCTTTCGGATTGCTGTATATAACTTCTGCGCCCTGTTCAGGAAGCGTTTTTCTCCTTACATCTTCAGGATCAAATGGTTTCGTTTTACCAAAATACTCACGTAAGCCGGAGGTAAGCCACATTGGAATAACCACACCGAAAAACATGAAAATACACCAGAAGCCAATCAGAAACATGACTACGAAAAACACGAACCATAAAAACTGATATCCCGGATAAAATGAAGTGAGTACTGTAAGCATACTGTAATGTTTGAGGCAAAAATAAAGTTTTTTAACAAACTTTTAAAATTTTCCCGCCTGATTTTTAAATTTAATGTGCGATAGAAGCAAAAAAGTCGTTACCCTTATCATCGGTAATAATAAATGCCGGGAAATCCACTACCTCAATCTTCCGCACAGCTTCCATTCCAAGTTCCTCAAAATCAACCACTTCTACAGATTTAATATTCTCTTTTGCAAGAATTGCAGCCGGACCACCGATGGAACCCAGATAAAAACCACCGTGTTTTGCGCAGGCATCTGTTACTTCCTGGCTGCGGTTACCTTTCGCAAGCATGATCATACTTCCGCCATTGCTTTGAAATTCGTCCACATACACATCCATTCTTCCGGCAGTTGTCGGACCAAAACTTCCTGAAGGCATTCCCTCCGGTGTTTTTGCGGGACCTGCATAGTACACCGGGTGATTTTTGAAATACTCCGGCATCGGCTTGCCGTTATCCAGCATTTCTTTAATCTTCGCATGTGCAATATCTCTCGCAACAATCAAAGTTCCGTTTAATTTTAACCTTGTTTTTATCGGATAATTCGAAAGTTCCGCCAGAACTTCAGACATCGGACGGTTCAGATCTACAGAAACAGGCTCTTCCAAATGAGGAGGCGTTTCAGGCAAAAATCTCGCAGGGTTCACTTCCAACTGCTCCAGAAAGATTCCTTCTCTGGTAATTTTCGCTTTGATATTGCGGTCTGCAGAACAGGAAACACCCATTCCGACCGGGCAGCTTGCAGCATGGCGCGGCAAACGGATCACACGAACGTCGTGCGTCAGATACTTCCCACCGAACTGTGCTCCGATAGCCGATTCCTGGCAAATCTGCTGAATCTTTTTCTCCCATTCCAAATCGCGGAACGCGCGTCCGGTTTCATCGCCTGATGTCGGCAGATTGTCATAATATTTCGCTGAGGCTTTCTTTACTGCAGCCATGGTTGCTTCGGCCGAAGTTCCACCGATAACCAATGCCAGATGATATGGCGGGCATGCAGCGGTACCCAAATCAAGAATGGAAGTCTTAATCCATTCCGTCAGAGATTTTTCGTTCAGAAGTGACTTGGTTTTCTGGTAGAGAAAAGTTTTGTTGGCTGATCCTCCGCCTTTTGTCAGAAACAGAAACTCGTAATAGTCGCTGGGCGTTGAATAGATATCGATTTGTGCAGGAAGATTGGATCCGGAATTCCTTTCTTCAAACATCGTCAGCGGTAAAATCTGAGAATATCTGAGGTTTCTTTTCTGAAAAGTATTGTAAATTCCTTTACTCAAATACTCCGCATCATTGGCTCCGGTATAGACATTTTCCCCTTTTTTAGCCATTACGATTGCAGTTCCGGTGTCCTGACAGGAAGGTAAAGCTCCTTCAGCAGCCACTGCCGCATTCTGCAGTAAATTGTAGGCCACGAAACGGTCATTGTCCGTTGCTTCGGGGTCTTCAATGATATTACGGAGAC
>JAEWOM010000208.1 GCA_023399675.1 Bacteroidota bacterium | reverse complement strand
GTTCTATCGTGGGCTTGCTGGCACTGTTCGGCGTTTGGTATTACTTCACAGAGACCATCAAAACACCTTTCGTGCAGGATACCAATCAGTATATATGGCTGATTGTGCTGGTGTTCGCAATCGGTATTGTCATTACAGTTGCCAGCACCGTTTTTGCAACCTGGAGATTCCTGCGAAGTAACATTGATGATCTTTATTACTCCTGATTATGGCAAAGAATAAAAAGAAAACGGAAAAGTTCACCGCTGAGAACATCGGGACGGAAACCGTGGAAACTAAAAAAAGTACTTTTTATTTTTCCAGGGAGAATTATAAATGGATGTTTATCGGGCTCGGTCTGATATTGCTTGGATTTGTCCTGATGATGGGCCCTGATGCCAATACAGTGAATGGAAAATTCGATCCGGATGCCTGGAACGATGACATCTTTTCGATCCGCAGAATACGGATAGCGCCGTTCCTGGTTATTGCCGGTTTTGCCGTTCAGGTATATGCTATTCTCAAAAAAAATTAGTTTTATAAGTTCTGAAACAGAAAAGTCGGTTGCTGTGCAATTGACTTTTTATTTAATTACACGCACAATATTGTCAAAGAAACACCAATGGATTTACTAAAAGCTATCATTATCGCGATTGTGGAAGGCCTCACAGAATATTTGCCGGTATCTTCAACGGCACATATGATTTTCACAAGCTCCATTTTTGGTATTCAGGAAGACGATTATGTGAAGATGTACCAGGTTTCCATTCAGTTCGGTGCTATTCTGGCCGTGGTGTATCTGTACTGGAAGAAATTTTTCGACCTTACTAACCTTAAATTTTACCTGAAACTCGCGGTAGCCATCATCCCTGCGATGGTGCTGGGATATCTGCTGGATGAGAAGATTGAGGCGGCGCTCGGAGATCCCGTTCCCATTGCAATTGTACTGATCATCGGTGGGGTTTTCCTCCTGTTTATCGATAAAATTTTTACTAAACATACCATCGACGACGAAAAGGAGGTTTCCTTCAAGAAAGCCTTCATCATCGGTATGTACCAGTGTCTGGCCATGATGCCCGGAGTCAGTCGAAGTGCTGCGTCCATTATCGGGGGAATGCAGCAGCAGCTCACCAGAAAAGCTGCCGCAGAATTCTCGTTTTTCCTCGCTGTACCTACCATGCTGGCGGTGTGCGTATATTCAGTATTCGTAAAAACGTGGGATCAGACCGGTGCGCCGCAGAAAGGTTACGAACTGATGATGCAGGGCGACAACTTTATGTATTTCGTCGTAGGAAGCATTGTGGCATTCGTGGTGGCGGTTATTGCCATCAAATTTTTCATCGGTGTGCTTACCAAATACGGTTTCAAACCGTGGGGCTGGTACAGAATCATAGTCGGAATTGTACTGCTGATCTATTTCAAGCAGTTTCAGTAATGAAGAAGCGCGTATTTCGTTTCAGTATTCTATATTGGGTTGCGGCTTTTTTCTTTCCTCTTTTAGCACTCATGATGTTATCCGGAATTGCAGGTGGATTTGCAAATAATTTCAGCTGGATTAATCTGATTTATTCTATTATAGTAGGTGTTCTTTCAGTGATTGTATGTGTGAAACTTTTTGAGAAGGAAAGAGATGTAGTGCGATGGATGAATGTTTGCCTGATCATTTTTCTTATACCTACAGTGTATCGCAGTGTCATCTCTGTTTTGAACTTTTATTTCACTTCAGATTATTTGATTTATTTGGGTTGCGGTGTTGTTTTTTTGATTCTCATTAACAAATTTCGATATCCCTCCGAGAATTTTGATGAAATTAACGAAATAGGGCAAACAGAGAATGAAAGCTGAACTTTTACTTGCTGGACATATTCTGCTGGTGGACAAACCGCTGGACTGGACCTCGTTTCAGGCAGTGAACAAACTGAAATATAAACTGAAACGCGAGTTTGATCTACCTAAAAAATTTAAAATCGGACATGCAGGAACGCTTGATCCCAGAGCGACAGGACTTTTGATCGTATGTACCGGGAAATTCACCAAGAAAATTCCTGAAATTCAGGATACACCGAAGGAATACCTTACCGAAATAAAAATCGGCGTTCAGACAGAATCTTATGATACCGAAAAGCCCGAAATCCTTCATCAAGATTCATCACAAATAACCGATTCGGAAATAATAGCAGCACTCGAAAAATTTGTCGGAGAAATCGATCAGAAACCACCCGTTTTTTCCGCGATAAAAATCGACGGGAACAGAGCCTATGATTTGGCCAGAAAAGGTGAAGATATTGAGATGAAAAGCCGTAAAACAACTGTTCATTATATTCGTGATATTGAAATTGAACGGCCTTTTGTGCGTTTCACCGTGGGTTGCTCGAAAGGAACATATATTCGCAGCCTGGCACACGATATCGGGCAGGAACTGAAAGTGGGAGCGTATCTTACCAATCTGCGCCGCACGAAAATCGGAGAATATTCGGTACAGGACGCCAAAAAAGAATATCTTGAAAATGATTTCAGATTTGCTGAAGAAAAATAATGGGGAAAATGTCGGAAGAAAAAACACGCATCAATAAATATCTGTCGGAAGTCGGCTACTGTTCAAGAAGAGCAGCGGATAAACTTCTGGAAGAAGGCAGAATAAAAATCAACGGCGAAATTCCCGAAATGGGAACAAAAGTTTCTGATGAAGATGAAATTGAAGTGGACGGGGTTTCCATCCGCAAAAAAGACGAAGAACATGTGTACATCGCGTTCAATAAACCGGTTGGAATCGTCTGTACCACCGACACCAAGCGCGAAAAAAATAATATCGTTGATTACATCAGTCACCCGAAAAGAATTTTCCCGATTGGCAGGCTTGATAAACCGAGTGAAGGCCTGATTCTGCTTACTTCAGATGGTGATATCGTTAATAAAATTCTGCGCTCCAGGAATAATCACGGGAAAGAGTACATCGTTCGTGTTGACAAACCCATCACTCCGAAATTCCTTGAAAAAATGCGTAACGGTGTTCCGATTCTCGATACTGTCACCAAAAAATGCGAAGTCGAAAAACTTGATACCATGAGTTTCCGCATAGTGCTGACACAGGGTTTAAACCGACAGATCCGAAGAATGTGTGAAGCGCTGGGATATGAAGTGAAAAAACTGAAAAGGATACGCATCATGAACATTCACCTTGATCTGCCGGTCGGAAAGTGGCGCGATCTCACAAAAGAAGAACTGGACCAGCTTAATTTACTGCTTTCGGATTCCAGCAAAACTTTTGACTGATTTCCGGATTTATTCCTTCAGGTATAACCGCATTTTAGCTTCGTATTCGGGTTTGGTCTTTAACTGTTTCCAGATTTTTTTATCATCAGGATATGTTACGCGGTAATAAATAATTTTGTCTGCAGAATAGCGGAAATAGGGATGCGTTTTCAGCCAACTTTCCGGCGCATCAGTAAGCATATATTTTACAACATTGCTGCTGCTCAGAAAAGCCGTCGAAACCAGTTGCTCACATAAAGCACGGTCAATTCCATACACT
>JAEWOM010000160.1 GCA_023399675.1 Bacteroidota bacterium | reverse complement strand
GCGCTGATGCCGCCGCTGTGTACAGCAGGTTTCGGTCTTGCAACCGGACAGGTCAATTATTTTTTCGGCGCTTTCTATCTGTACACCATTAATTCTGTTTTTATCGCGGTTGCAACGTTTATCATGGTGAAAATCCTGCAGTTTCCGGATCATAATTTTGCCGAACCCCAAACAGAACGCAGATGGAAAACATTTATGTGGGTACTTACGGTATTAACACTCATACCGAGCATCTGGTTCGGATATCAGATGATCCTGAAGAATAATTTTGAACAGGATGCCAACAGATTTATCACTTCTGACGCCCTTTTCCCGAACAATTTTCTGCTTTCCAAAAATATTTCCTTCGAAAAAAATGAAATAGTACTCACATATGGCGGCCAAAAACTGACTCAGGACGATATTTCCGCGATGGTTAAAAAAGGAGCGAAATACGGGCTGCAGGGAACCAAAATAACAATCAAACAGGGGTTCAATTTTGTTGCTCAGCCCAATACACTGGAACAGAACCGCATACAGATCACTCAGGATAATATGAGAAAAGTGATGACCATTCAGGACAGTATCAGCAGTGAGGAGAAGCGTTCCCGGGAGATTTTTGAAGAACTGCGTTTACAGCAACCCGAAATTTCAGGTTTTTCATTTACCAATACAAAGATTCAGCGGGATTCCGTACCGAACACAGCAAAAGTAGCGGTCGTTATTTCGACGGAAAGCCTCGCAGCAACACAGCGGGAAGAGATTGAAGACTTTCTGAAGATACGGCTGAAAGATCCTGAAACCAGTGTAATCTTTGAAGAAGAAACAGTAGCGGAATGAAGCCGAAATGCTCTACTCGAAATTCTGCAGATCAACAAGTTTTCGGTAAATGCCGTCTTTCTCGTACAGAGAACTGTGTGTGCCCTGTTCTACAATTTTTCCTCGCTCCATTACAACGATGAGGTCGGCTTTCTGAATTGTTGAGAGCCTGTGTGCGATTACGAGCGAAGTTCTGTTCTGCATCATATTGTCAAGCGCTTCCTGCACGAATCTTTCACTTTCTGTGTCCAGCGCAGAAGTGGCTTCATCCAAAATCATGATCGGTGGATTTTTCAGCACGGCTCTGGCAATAGAAACACGCTGCTTCTGTCCGCCTGAAAGTTTCCCTCCTGCTTCACCAATTCCTGTTTCGTATTTTTCTGGCAGTTCCGAAATAAAATCGTGCGCATTTGCAATTCTCGCAGCTTCTTCCACCATGGCTGGGCTGGCTTTTTGGTTCCCGAGCGCTATATTATTACGGATACTTTCATTAAACAGGATGTTGTCCTGGGTTACCAGTCCAAACAGTTTCCGGTAGCTGCTGAGTTTCAACTGCTGAATATTGGTGCCGTCAATGAGGATTTCACCTTCCTGCACATCCCAAAAACGCGTAATAAGATTGGCTACGGTACTTTTTCCGCTTCCGCTCTGGCCAACCAGCGCTACGGTTTTTCCGATTGGCACGGTAAGTGTGAAGTTTTCCAATACTTTTCGGTCTTCATATGCGAAACCGACATTCCTGAATTCTATTTTCTCTTTAAATTCTGTGATTTCCTGCGCGTTTTCTACTTCTTTTATTTCATAATCGGCATCCAGCACATCAAAAACCCTTTTTGCGGAAACCTCACCTTTCTGGAAGTTTGATATTGAATTTGCGAGTTTCTTCAGCGGATCCAGAATCGTGTAAAACAGTGCGATATATGCGATGAATTCCGCACCGCTCAATCCTTCTCCTTTAAGCGAGAGCCGACCGCCAAAATAGACAATCATGCCGATGGTCAGTGCTCCCAAAAGTTCACTGACAGGTGATGCCAGTGCTTTTTTCTTGAATAGCCTCAGGGAAAGATTTCTGATTTTATTCAGGGTCTGATCGAATCTTCTGCTGATGAGTGATGACGCGTCAAAGATTTTAATCACTTTCAGGCCGACGAGTGTTTCATCTACATAGGAATACATTTTTCCCAGTTCCTGCTGTGCTTCGCCGGTGTCTTTTTTCAGACTTTTACCAATCATGGAAATCAGGGTACCCATTATCGGAAAAACGATTAAGGTAAAAACAGTCAGCTGAAAATTGGAGTAGAGCAGATAACCCATCGTGATAATGATCACAATCGGGGAGCGGACTATATCGATGAGGCTGTTCAGGATATTTCCTTCAATTTCTCCGACATCCGACGTAATTCTGGCAAAAACATCACCTTTTCTGCTGTCCGAAAAAAATGCAACCGGCAGATCGAGAATTTTATTGTGCAGATTAATGCGAAAATCCCGGGAAACGCCTGTCCGCGAGTAAGTCAGATAAAACTCAGATAAATAACTGAAAACATTCCGGAACATGAACATGGCGATGAAGAAGATGCAGGTGATCAGCAGTACATACTCCGAACCTCTGGAAGCATCGAGTTCCTGAATGAAAAAATTAAAACGTGCTGTAGCATAGTCGCCGAGTTCACTGATCTTTCCGCTGTACTCAGGTTTCTGCGCAATAGGCGTGGTTTCCGTATCAAAAAGAATTTTAAGAA
>JAEWOM010000157.1 GCA_023399675.1 Bacteroidota bacterium | reverse complement strand
GCAAACAAACTCACCCGTATATTTTTAAGGAGACAGCCCTGCTTTTTGAACTCGGGCTCGATCAGGACTGCTACAAAAGCATTCTGGTTACTGCAGAAGACAACATTCGCATCAAAAGAGTGATGGAAAGAGACGACAAAACTTACCGCGAAGTTTCGAATGTGATGGAGCAGCAAATGCCGGAAAAAGAAAAAATAAAGAAAGCGGACTTCATCATCTACAATAATGAAACGCTGGAACATCTGGAAGAACAGGTTGATGAGCTGATGGAAAATTTTGCACAGCTTACGGTATAAATTATTTACCGTTAAAAGCAGTCATCGCGTTCTGAATTCCTCCGAAAACAAACATCAGCACTGCTTTGGAAAAAGTTTCGATACGTTCCGGGAGTTTCTCAGCCTCATCTTCCGACCATTTCCCGAGAACATAGTTCACCTGTTTTCCTTCTGAAAAATCTGCAGAAATACCAAAGCGAAGTCGTGGATATTGCTGAGACTGCAGTTCTTCCTGCATACTTTTCAGTCCGTTATGGCCTGCATCAGAGCCCTTCATTTTCATGCGCAAAGTTCCGAAAGGAAGGGACAGATCATCGGTAATAACCATGAGATTTTCGAGGGGAATACCTTCTTGCGCGAGCCAGAATTTCACCGCCTTTCCCGAAAGATTCATGTATGTATCGGGTTTCAGTATAAAAACTTTTCTGCCTTTATATTTCCCTTCGGCAAGCCAACCGAAATTAGACGTTTTAAATGGAGCTTCAATTGTTTCCGCAATTTTTTCAGCAACCTTAAAGCCGATATTGTGCCGCGTTTCCGCGTACTCTTCCCCTTTGTTACCGAGACCGACGATCAGATATTTCACTTTCAGATTTATAAGCAGATGCAAAAATAATTCATTAAAAACAAAAAATCCGTCTCACTTCAAGTGAAACGGATAAATTAAAACTAAATGCCCGTTACGGAAGATACTCGAAACCCTTCGAGTTTGTGGGTGTATCAGCTTTTATAGGGTAAGTATGCGTACCGTACGTATATGTTACATCATGAGCTGTTGAGCTGCCTGCGTACTGAACTTCTAAATTTCTGTAATTATTAACGGACAATCCTGCAATGATATCTTCCTGCCATGTAAAGATTGATTTAACAATCGTGAATTCAGTCGGAATTGTTCGGTAGGGATTAGGATTCAAATCATAATTTGTAAACAGCGCTGCGCTTGTCGTATTGCTGGGAACGGTAAAATACTCATGCTCTACAACCGCTTCACTTATATTCTCTCCAACATACGACAGAGTCATTGTTCTCGTACTTTCAATTCCCGGTACGCCCATCATTTTATAATCGGTTTCAATTGAAGTAAGTTTTCCGGCCGTGTAGGATAATGTGCTCTCAAATGTGACATCAGGATAAATCGTACCACTAATACCCGTAAGTTGCGTTCCTGTATGTGTTAAATTGCTGACCATCGCAGGCATTGTCATCTGCGTTATCGTTATTTTTGAAATCTGCGCGTTGGAATATTCCAAAGCGTAATTCCGTGCATTATCACTGTCAAAAACGGAAGTAAGTTTTCCGGAAGTATAATTGTACACTTCAGTTTCCTGCTGAGATGTTGCGGTATCGGTTGTCGTTACTTTACTCAGTATTTTCGTCACTGCCGTGGGTACCGGAACTGCCGGCAGATTAATCAGGTTTCCTGAAGGATCTCCACATGAAACAAGCAGAGCAGACGCAGCCACAGCGATTATTTTATTTAATCTTTTCATAGGATTTTAATAAGATTAAAAAGGAGAAACATTTTCACATTTCTCCTTATTTCTGATTCATTAGAATGGTCTGTAATCAAAGTCGTAACCAAACCCGGTAAGCGCATAACCCTGTGGATCGTACGTGTACAGCGTTCCGGCATATTGGATCGGATCGAAGTAATTATTACTCGATGTTCTTTTCGGATTATTTTCTGAATGATAATAATTCAGATACGGATTATCCAGCGTTACCGAAACAAGATATTCGAACGGCAGCAGTGAATACGGCGTTTTCTTATCATCATAATCCATATAGTTATACGTCATGAGTTCTGCAGGCGGACTGAATACGCCGGCTACAATACCTCCGTACTTCATATCAACTTTCGTAACATTTTTATTTTCCGCATCATAAAAATATTCAGCAGTTGAATAGTTTGTGTATTCAAAAGGCACACCTACTACATCCGGACCCTGCTTCATTTCAATTTTCTCCAGTTTCTTATCAGCTACGTAAGTTAAAGTGTAAAGAGCTTTACGCTTCTGCACTGGCGGAGGAGTTGTCTGCAGAAAATCCGGATGAAATGTTTCATTTTCCGTGATGGAAGTTACCACATCGGAGTTCGGCGCATAATTAAAGAAACGGGTATATACCGTTCTGTCTGTTCCGTCATTTCCGTCATAATCAATTTTGTAAATTCGGTCTCCGGAATAGCTGATCGTTGTGGTTTCGTTCTGATTTTTCACTTCAACCACCTTCAGAAGGTCGTACTTATATTCGTTCATCACGATTCCGCCCATCACCTCGCGGTACAGAAATCTCGGACCATGAAGACCGGGTTGGTTTGCGTCCATATCATTAAGCAGGTTTCCGTCCTCGTCACCAATCCTTTTACAGGACTGGACACTGAACGCCATGAACGCGCAAACAAAAAGATATAAAAGATTTTTCATTTTCAATTTTTTCTAATAAATTCTTACAAATATAAAGTTTTTTATCAAAAATTGAGATTTGATGATCTCAAAATGCGAAATTCAGCAGTTACTTCCCCAGAATCCTTATTAATACAGCATTTACCTCATCTACATTACGAACCTGTTCTCTGCGCATCATCAGTTGATTTCCGTCTTTTCCTACTTTCTCTTTCAGCGAACCTTCAGCCGGATTCTGCGTGAGGAAAGTGAGAATATGTCTGAATTTTTCGCTTTGATAAAATTTATCCTGAGGATTTCCCGGGAAATAGCCGAGGAAGACTCCGTTTTTCACAATGATTTTCTCAAACCCGATTTCTGCTGCCAACCATTTCAACTCTACCGATTTCAAGAGGTTTACCGCAACTTCCGGCAGTTCGCCAAAACGGTCCCTTAATTCTGCTTCAAACGCTTTCAGCGCTTGCGATCCGCTGACCTCTGCGAGTTTCTGGTAGAGTTGCAGCCTTTCTTCAGTGCTTTGCACATAGCTGTCCGGCAGCATCAGTTCCAGATCGGTATCAATATTCACATCGCGGTTTACCGCAATAAGTTTCCTTCTTTCATCCTCATTTTCAAAAAGATTTTCGAAATTTTCGTCATGCTGCAATTCCTCCAATGCTTCCTGCATGATTTTCTGATAAGCCTCAAAACCCATTTCGTTAATAAAACCACTCTGCTCAGCCCCCAGTAAATCGCCTGCTCCCCGAATTTCAAGATCTTTCATCGCGATCTGGAAGCCACTTCCCAAATCTGAAAACTGTTCAATAGCTTCCAGCCTTTTCCGCGCATCGGAAGTCATGAGGTCATAACCGGGAGTAATGAGATAACAGAAAGCCTTTCTGTTGCTACGCCCTACCCTTCCCCGCATCTGATGCAGATCGGCCATTCCGAATTTCTGTGCATCATTAATAAATATGGTATTGGCGTTCGGAACATCTACTCCACTTTCTACGATGGTGGTGGAAACGAGCACATCATATTTCCCTTCCATAAAGCTGAGGACATTCTCTTCGAGCTGCTTACCTTCCATCTGTCCATGTCCGGTGATTACCCTCGCATCAGGCACAAGTCTTTGAATAAGCCCGGCAATATCCTTTAGATTTTCAATGCGGTTATTGATGAAGTAAACCTGGCCATCGCGCTGAAGTTCGTAGGAAATCGCATCCCGAAGCAGTTCTTCATCAAAAGAGACCACCTGCGTTTCTACCGGCTGACGGTTTGGCGGAGGCGTTTTAATTACACTTAAATCCCGTGCAGCCATCAGCGAAAACTGCAGGGTACGCGGAATTGGCGTTGCGGTAAGGGTTAAAGTATCGACATCCGCTTTCAGTGTTTTCAGTTTATCTTTTACATTTACGCCGAATTTGTGCTCTTCATCGATGATCAGCAGGCCTAAATCCTTGAAAGTAACATCTTTGCTGACCAGTTGATGCGTTCCGATCACAATATCTATTTTTCCGTTTTTCAGGCCCTCTTTTGTTTCGTTCTTCTGCTTCGCAGAGCGGAATCTGTTGAGAAAAGAAATATCGACCGGAAAATCTTTCAGTCTTTCAGTAAAACTGCGGTAATGCTGAAACGCGAGAATGGTTGTCGGCACGAGAACCGCCACCTGTTTCCCGTCTGTTGCGGCTTTAAATGCTGCACGAATAGCCACTTCTGTTTTCCCGAATCCTACGTCACCACAAATCAGCCTGTCCATCACGGTTTCAGCTTCCATATCTTTTTTTACATCTGCTGTTGCCTTTTCCTGGTCCGGAGTATCTTCGTAAATAAAACTCGCTTCCAGTTCATTCTGCAGAAATGTGTCCGGTGAAAAGGCGAATCCTTCTACCGTTTTCCGCTGTGCGTACAGCTTGATGAGATCAAATGCGATCTGCTTCACTTTGGCCTTTGTCTTCTGCTTCAGGGTTTTCCACGCAGGCGAACCGAGGCGTGAAAGAACGACTTCTTTACCTTCCGGTCCGCTATATTTCGATATTTTGTGCAGTGCATGAATGCTTACATACAGCAGGTCACCATTTTTATAGACCAGTTTGAAATTTTCCTGAACTTTACCGTTGTTGTTCACTTTTACCAGCCCCATGAATTTACCGATCCCGTGATCGATGTGCGTAATAAAATCGCCGATTTTCAACGACATCATATCTTTCAGCGTGAGCTGTTCTGATTTTGCAAAAGCGTTTTTCGGCTTAAAGCGCTGATAACGGTCAAAAATTTCATGGTCTGTGTACATAGCAATCTTTGAATCGCGGTCTACAAAACCTGCATGCAGTTCGGAACGGAATGCGTGAATATTTTCACCCAACCCGTCATCCAAAGACAGGGTGCTGATTTCAGAGAGAATAGAATGAAGCCGCTCCATCTGCTTTTCTGATGAGTAGGAGATCCAGATCTGATAACCTTCCTGCTTTTTCTGATCGAGGTCCTCCAGAAGCATTTCAAAATTCTTGTGAAATGCCGGCTGCGCTGTGTGATTGAACTGAATGATTCCCTCAGCGGAAGCCGAGTTCGGTAAGGCAGAAACAAAATCGATATGAATATATTCTGCGAGATACTGCTGAAAAAGTTCCGGGTTGAGAAAAAGTTCCTCCGGTTTTCGGTGACTGACTTCTTCCGACAGGTTTTCGTAATTCTTCAGCGCCTTCTCATAAAAATTTCCAATTATCTTTTGACCGGAAACCGCGTTTTTGCTGACGATCACCGTATTCTCAGGCAGAAGTTCGAAAAACGAAACTTTACTTCCCTGTACCGAAAAATTCATATTGGAAACCAATTGAAAATGATCCACCTGTTCTTTCGAAAGCTGCGATTCGATATCAAAAGTCCGGATACTCTCAACTTCATTTCCAAACAGTGTAATTCTGTAAGGTTCTTCGTTGGAGAATGAGAAAACATCAACAATTCCGCCGCGCACCGAAAACTCTCCGGGCTCTGAAACGAAATCAGTGAGTACAAATCCGAATTTTTCCTGCAGTTCTTCCGCGATGTCATAATCTATTTCCAAACCTTTTCTGATTTCGAGAGAGATGGCTTTAAAATCTTCCTTTTTCAGCACTTTTTCTGCCAGCGCCAGGTAAGGCATCACCATAATCTTGCGTTTCTTCTCGGCAGCAAGTGTGTTTAACACTTCTGTGCGGAGCACCAGATTGGCGTTCTGTGTCTTTTCGATCTGATATGCTTCAAGATGAGAAGGCGGAAAGTACAGGGTCCGATCATTACCCACGAGTTCTTCAAGTTCCGCAGTGGCATACAACGCTTCTTCCTTGTCTTCGGCAAGATACATTACTGTTTTATCCGTTGACAGAAAAATCTGTGCAGCAATAAGAGCCGGCGATGAGCCTGCGGCACCTTTTACTGTGGCCGATTTTTTATCATCAATTCTTTGAATGATTTCTCCACCGAAACCGGCTTTGAAAAGAAACGGAACCAGGGTTTCCCGTACGGGTTTTAACACCATAAAACTGCTATATTATTAAATAAACACGGCGATTTCAGACGCATCCGAAACCGCTGTAACTGCAAGAACGCAAATTTACAAAATTCCATACATTTTTTATAGAATGTAAAATACTACACAATCTTGCACGGTACTTGTTCGTTAAGTTGACTATAAAAATATTTACAACAATGAAAAATTTAGTGACTTGCCTGCTGTTCGTATTCGGGTTCGTATTTGCAGGAGCTCAACAACACCCGCCAAAACCAAAGGAAACGCCGCTCGTAAAGCATTTCAAGCAAAAAGTGAATGCTAAAAATGCCGAGGCACGTGCTGAAAGAGGCAGCAAACCGCAATTTGTAACTCCTTCAGGAAAAAAAATCCAACCGGGAAAAAAAGGTAAAGCAAGACCGCACAAACCAAGTAAACCTAACAGACCCCATCCACCAAAGCCGAAATTCCTGCGTTAATAGCTCGCAGTCGATAATTAAATCAATTTATAAATTATAAAATAAAAAAAATGAAAAATTTACTGAAATTACTGTCCATGTTCCTGCTGGTTTTCGCAGTTGCCACTTCCTGCTCGAGAGATGATGATCCTGTAGACAATGACTTCTTCGCCGGAACCTATAAAGGTAACATCTCGTATAACGAAACAGGAGGAAACACCATTACGTCCAATGACGGCAGTGTATTTGTTACCAAGATCGGAAGTGAAAATAAATACAACTTCGCTTTCAGCAACGGAATTCCTAATCTTAACGGAATAGAATTCAACAAAGATGGAAATACTATGGTTAACGTTGGAAACACTGCGACTGCATTGATCAGAATCAACAACCAGGATTTGGATATCTTATACATTAAGGACGGTAAAACCTGGACCGCTGACTGTGTAAGAAACTAATATCAGACATCATTTAATGATATCGGCAACTGCTTCAAAATATTGAAGCGGTTTTTTTATTGCCGGTCGGTCCGAATTCCTACATTTGTGTTATGCTAAATTTTCTCAAGAAAAATGTTGCCAAAATTTGGGCGAAAAAACATGTTCGTGAAACCGAATATTTTAAAAAGAATGCAGTAGACGATCAGGAAAAACTGCTGCTGTCCATGGTGAACAGTGCACAGAAAACCCTTTTCGGTCGGGAACACCGTTTCGAAGAAATAAAAACTGTTGCCGATTTCCAGGACAGAGTGCCCGTAAGAGATTATGAAGGACTTAAACACTATATCGAAAAAGTACGAAAAGGACAGGCTCATATTTTATGGCCCGGAACACCGGAATATTTTGCCAAAACTTCCGGGACTACGTCCGGCAGCAAGTACATCCCATTAACGAAAGGCGGCATGAATGATCAGGTGCAGGCTGCGCAAAGCGCAATCTTTCATTTTATTGCTCAGAAAGACAACGCGGATTTCGTAAACGGTAAGATGATTTTTCTGCAGGGAAGTCCGGAACTCGAAGAAAATTTCGGCATCAAAACAGGACGCCTTTCCGGAATCGTCGCACATCACATTCCCGCATATCTTCAGAAAAACAGACTTCCGTCCTGGAAAACGAACATCATAGACGACTGGGAAACCAAAGTGGACAAAATTGTTGAAGAGACAGTGAACCAAAATATGACCGTGATTTCCGGAATTCCGCCGTGGCTGATTATGTATTTCGAAAAACTGCAGCATAAATCCGGAAAAAAAATTAAGCAGCTGTTCCCGCAACTGCAGCTCATTATCACGGGCGGAGTGAACTATGAGCCGTACCGAGAGAAAATGGAAGAACTTCTGGGAGGGAAGGTAGATATCATTCAGACATTTCCTGCGAGTGAAGGATTTTTCGGTTTTCAGGACCGTTTTGATCAGGATGGTCTGCTGCTGCTCACCAACCACGGCATTTTTTATGAATTTATTCCGCTCGAAGAATACGGAAAACCCGATATGCGCAGGCTGACACTCGGAGAAGTGGAGACTGATAAAGATTATGCGCTGATCCTTACCACCACTTCCGGCCTGTGGGCTTATTCCATTGGAGATGTCATCCGGTTTATTTCCAAGGACCCTTACAGAATTCTTGTTTCCGGTCGCACCAAACATTATACGTCTGCTTTCGGGGAACACGTAATTGCTTTCGAGGTGGAATCCGCACTTAAAGCCACGTTGGCAGAATTACCGGCGCAAATAACCGAATTTCATCTGGCACCGCAGGTTAATCCTGAATCCGGGCTTCCTTATCA
>JAEWOM010000060.1 GCA_023399675.1 Bacteroidota bacterium | reverse complement strand
GTATTTGGGATCCAGAACTCCGGGGGTATCCGAAAAAACGATCTGCAGATCTTCTTCGTTGTAAATTCCGAAAATTCTGTGGCGCGTGGTCTGCGCTTTCTGCGTCACGATGGCGAGTTTTTCACCCATTAACCGATTCAGCAGGGTGGATTTACCCGCATTCGGTTTTCCGACGATATTGACAAATCCTGCTTTGTGCGTTTCCAATTCTAAATACTTTTTCTACTGAGCAACTCTCATAATTGCCTGCGTAATTTCATTTTCTTTTTCCTTCGCGTATGTGGAATCATACGGCTCCATTACATCAAACAGCATGGAATAGAACGGCGTAATTTCCTGCGCTCTTTCTGCTTCTCTGTAGGCCTTTTCTTTACCCATCGTTTCCAGGTCGGCAATCCATTCGTTGAAACGTTTATCTACCGGTGAAAGCGATTTTACCAGAAAATCATACCCCTGCTGCGGTTTGCCCGATTTGTTGTACGCATCACTAACTGCTGCAACGATTAGGGCGTATTCCCGTGGTTTCACACGCATCTGGGATCCCAGGAACCTGCGCTTATCAATAGGCAGTGACCGGTAATAATCATACTCTGCTAGAATCGATTTTTTCAGCTCTTCTGCGAGTTTGATTCCTTTCTGTTCCTGTCCTGCAACAATGTATGCATACACTGTGTTGCTCAGTGTTTTCGGATCATTATAGCGGCTGTACGGAATTTCTTTTTCTGCCAAATCCAGCAGTTCTACAGCCTTTCCGTTCTGCCCGACTGCAGCAAGAGCCTGTGCACCACGCGCTGCCGCGTTCCGGTATCCAGCGATATTGGACGTTGCTGTTTCGTCGTAGTGATTTTTGAGGTTTTTGAAATTACCCCATTTGAAATTTTTAACGGTACTGTACAGCGAATTCGGGTCAACTCTGCCCATTTCACCGTCAACGCGGATATCAGTTTTGATGGGCACCAATCGATAATTAAATCCATCATACTGCAGATAATCGTCGAGGTAAAAAATATTTTCACTGTCGTAAATTCCACCTGTTGAGAAACTGATGCTCTGCTTCCAGTCGTTGTGCGCAAGCAGATCCAGCATCATCATATTGTTCTTAAACATCGTTCCGGAATTGTATTTCACGGTGATCTGATCCACGGTTTGCGGTAAATCTGCTGCAGTAATTGCACCTGACTTTACAGCATTCTCCTTATTAACAGGAATAATAAACTTTGATACCGGCAGGAAATTAAATTTTTCGAAGCGCTCCTCACCGAACAGTAATTTCAGAATTTCGTCTTTCTGAGGATTTTTCTGGCGGATAAACTGTATGGCTTCTTTCGCCGTCATACTATCCTTTTCGATATACTGCACAAAAGGCTGAAAGAGCGATTCCGGTGCGCCGTTATCCAACTGGTTCTGAATGAAATTCTTCCATCTTTCCGGATTCATCACCACGATTTGGTCGTTCGATCCGTCGCGGAATTCTTCATGAACAAGAGATCCCGGAATTGCTTTGGCACTGTACGTTCTGCGCTTCACCTGATCGATGTTCCAGGGTGTGGCAAGCAGTGTAAAATTGACTACTTTGACGTCATCTCGGAACAGTTCAGTTTCCTGAATTCCCCAAACAGGATAGGTATCGTTATCACCATAAACAAACAGAATAGCGTCTTTCGGAAGTGATTTCAATGCGGAATAACTGTAATCGTACGCGGCAGTTTTATCACTTCTGTCGTGCGGATTGTAATTCTGAAACGCCATCATCATCGGTATCCCCAGCAGTACAATTCCTGCGACGATATTTGCAGCGTTCGATTTTATTTTTCTCTGTAAAAACCATAGAATTGCCGCTGCTCCGAGACCGATCCAGATTGAGGTCGCATAAAATGAACCAACCATCGCATAATCGCGTTCGCGAGGCTCAAAAGGTTTTACACCGGTATAGAAAATGATTCCGACACTCGTAAGCAGAAACAAAGATAATATCGCATAAAACCTACCGAAATCGCGGTTCACCTGAAACACAAAGCCGATAATGGCAAGCAGAAGTGGCAGAAAAAAGAATTTTACCGTACTCGCATTATTGAATTTGGCCGGAAGTTTCGACTGATCACCCAATATAGCATCATCGATAAATGAAATTCCGGAAATCCAGTTTCCATTGGTAATTTCCTGATGACCTTCAAGATCGTTTTGGCGACCGACAAAATTCCACATCAGATAACGGACAAAGTAATAGCCGTTCTGAAAAGTGAAGAAATAATCGATATTCTGAGCGAGCGAAGGTCTTTGAACATCGATAATTCCGTATGGTTTGATATCCAGATAATCGTCGAGTTTCATTTCCCCGGCTTCATATTTCGAACGCATTTCTTCGAAAATACGCTGCGCTTCCGGGCTGTCCGCAGCTTGACTGTTGTAATTGAATGTAAAATCCGGTGCGCCGTACATCGAAATATAATTGCTCATCACGCCTCGGTCTTCATTAAACATCCTAGGCATAAAGCTGATATGCTCCGGAGCATAAACATAGTTGAAGCGTTCACCTACTTTCAGATAGCTTTTTGATTTTTCATCCTTTTCGTAGATGTCACCTGTTTTCGTGGTTTTCAGGCTTCCGTCATCGTTCGTCTGAATGCCGTCGTGATCAATATGTGCAGTATAATTATGACCGTAAAAAGTAGGCCAGTCTCCATACTGTTCCCTGTTATAATAATCGAGCATGCCGATTGCATTATCGGGATTATTGAGGTTCATCGGCGGGTTTGCCATTGCACGGATCGGAATGACCATCCAGCATGAAAATCCGATAATCATATACACCACCGACAAAGCCATGGTCTGCCAAATGCTTTTCTTCGCTCTTTTTGCATATTTAATTGCGAAGTAACACAGGGTAATAAGCAGCAGAAATGCAACAACGGTTCCGGAATGGAAAGGAAGACCGATACCGTTCACAAAAAAGATTTCAAGCTTTCCGAACAGGGTCATGATTACAGGAAAGATCAGCTTAAATACAAAAGCCAGAATGCCGACTGTGATCACATTAGCCCAAAAGAAATTTTTCCAGGTAAAATCGTAATTTCTTGCATAATAAATAAAGCAAACCGCCGGCAGCGCAAGCATACACATCATGTGAACACCCACAGAAAGGCCGAATACAAAGAATATGAGAATAATCCAGCGTTCATTGGCCTCATCGTGATATTCATTTTCCCATTTGGTAATGAGCCAGACGAGTAATGCGATAAACATCACCGCCATCGCGTATACTTCTCCTTCCACTGCTGAAAACCAGAACGTATCGGAAAAGGCAAATGCGAGAGAGCCGATTAACCCGGCAAATAAAATGGAGATTTCTTCGTGTACCGAAATTTGATCAAAATCTTTGTTGAGCAGCCGTCTTACCAGATGCGTAATCGTCCAGAACAGAAACAGCACCGTGAAAGCACTGAAGAGCGCAGACATCGCGTTGATTACCACACTGTAATTGCCACCGTCACCAAAGGCAAAAATGGCAGCTACCGCACCTACCAACTGATACAGCGCTGCTCCCGGAGCGTGCGTTACTTCCAGTTTTGTAGAAGAGGCAATATATTCACCTGCATCCCAGAAACTCAGTTCCGGCTCAATGGTTGTAAGGTAAACGATAAAAGAAACTGCAAAAACAAACCATCCCAGAATGGTATTCCACTGCTTAAAAGTCCAGTTTTTCATAGTAAATTTTGATGATGCGAAAATAAGGTTTTTTAAACTATTTCTTCGATATGACGCAAATCATACCGAAGGCCGCACAACCGATGATTTCTGCACTTAGCCTGCAACGCGACAACAGATGCTATGCTTAGTGGGCTAAAACGAAAAGCTCTAATTTAATTTTTTTGTATTTTTGCGATTGCTTTTTAGTGAATAGTGAAATTAGAAGATGAGCAA
>JAEWOM010000057.1 GCA_023399675.1 Bacteroidota bacterium | reverse complement strand
CCGCTGCACTCATCATTCCTACTGCCGCTGCCGGAAGCAGGATGTCCCAGTGAAACGTCTTGGTAAATAGGAAATAACTTCCGCAAACGGAAATCAATCCAAAAAAAACAAAAACCATCAGATCACCGAGTCCCAAATATCCGTACGGTTTTTTACCTACCGTGTACCCGATTGCCGCAAGAATACACGCAATACCTAAGCCCACGAAAACCCAGAATTCTCTGATAAAATCCGGGAAAAATGCGAAATAAATCAATGCAAATGTTGCAGCCAGAGAAAGTAAGGCAAAAAGTATTACCGCAGATTTCATTTGGCCGGCAGAAATTCTTCCGGATGAAACCGCCCGCTGTTCTGCTTCGTTAATGCGCAGTTTGTCTGTGCCTTTCACGCCATCACCATAATCGTTGGCATAGTTCGAAAGAACCTGATAAAGCAGGGTTACCAACAGTGCAAGTGCGAAAATGCGCCAGTCCCACTCTTTTCCTTCATTGCTCAGTCGCCACATCGCAATAAACGAGCCCATGATTATTCCGCTGATCGAAAGGGGCAATGTCCTTAATCTTGCTGCCTGTATCCAGTCATTCATAATTGTTTCTGAGTAAAACCCAGTTTGATTTTTATAATTATTACATCCAGTTTTTACGGGAATGTTCGATTTTGAAGATGCTGTAATTCACCAGTTTTTTCAGTGTTTTAAACGCCGTGCTCCGGAACCGAAGCTTCCCGCCTGCCGTGAAAAATGTTACCGATCCCAGATCTTTTTTCCGTTGCCAGAAATACTGCGACAGTTTTACGGCCTGAATTTTATGAATCTCAATCGTTTTATTCTCCACGTCCCAAATACCAGACTTCACCCGAATAAAATCGTCATTAAAATAAAGCCTGTTATTGATGAAAGCAAATATCAAGAGCAGTTCCACAATCACGATATACACCAGAATCAGCCAAAAATATCCGCCCAGATACGGTTTTGCCAAAATTGCGAGCAATAATGGCAGCACAATCAGCACCAGATTTCTCGTGATCAGTCTGCCGATGTTGGGTTTCATGGAAAACCGGAAAACCGGAATTTCTTTCCAGATAAATCGCAGCAGTTCGTTCCGCTCCGCTGAACTGCAACCCGGAACTGCGCTGAAACTGTCCTTGTGGTGCTCATTGTCGGAAATCTGATTGAATTTAAGCTGCAGAACATTCACTTTTCGCTGCAGAAAATTCTGAACTTCCGTTACGACCTGCACTTTTTTCCTTCCGATAATCGAATTTTTCGTGTTCAGTAAACCGTATTCCAGCGAAAGACTGTCGTTTCGTCTGGAAATCGTCATCCCGAAAAATTTCAGCATGATGCGGATCACATTCACCAGAATACCCACCAGAAATACGAAAGTAATGAGAACGATAATTCCGGCTACTGTATAAATGGTCAGTTCCGGCGTTTGAACAGTGTCTTCCCACTGCGCGGCATTTTCTACATATTCCTCAAATTTTTCCCCTTTAATAAACTCGAGGAACTGCTGAAAAATATAGAAACCGAAAGCGATAATGGTAAGAAAACTGCCTATGTAATTTGCTGTCAACCCGTATTTTAAGAGGGATGCTACGGAAATTCTAATCATCCGGTCAGTTCTCTGTTCCTGCGGATTTATAACCGCCAGATCTTCGCTGTGTACGGTCCTGTTTTCGAGCAGATATTGCTTCAGCTGCACGGCATTCCGGTACGAAATCGCATTGACGGTCACTTCTTTTTTATCGCTGCCCGGACTGTCGACTTCCAGTTGAAAAATGTTGAACAGTTTATGAATGAAAGGCTGATTGATGTTGATTTCCTGAATTTTACTTCTCTCAATACTGATTTTCTTTTTGGTGAGGATGCCGCTGCTGATCACAAATTCATCGGTTTTGAGGTTGATGAAATACGTGAAGTTGCGGTACTGCCAGTAAGAAATAATGCCAAAAAAAACGACTGCGCCGAGCAATAAAAACAAAGGCAGCATCGGGATTCCTGAGGAACTGTATTTGTAAAAAAAATAGATGAGAACGGGCCACATGCTCCTCAGCATTTTACCAAAATTGAGCACTGTGAGCAAAACAATACCAATGGCCGACTGCCGTTGAGGCTGTGTAAATGCGTTATTCTCCATTCCGGTCTGCTGACTGTTCTTTTTCCTGCGGATCTTCTGCTTTCGGAATGTCCGGAATGCTTGATTCGTATTCCGTTTCTAATCTTTCCTCTTCTTCCCTTTCCTCTTCTTCTTCTTCTTCAGCAATGATTTTACTGATGACCAGCTGATTCATCCGTTCGGCGGTTTCTTTCGGTAATCCGCTGATGCGCAGATCGGAACCCTGCGAACCGGCCGTATAAAAAGTCACCGATTTTAAGCCCAGTATCCGGGAAATCCATCCTTCTTCAAGTGAACTGTGCTGAATTCTGTTGAATGGAATTATGGTAATGTCACGTCTGATCAGCCCCGACTGATAAACAATATCCTTTTCGCGGACTGCATATTTTCTCCGGAAAAAAGCAAAATACTGATACAAAAAAAATACGGCAATCAGCAGCAGGACTGCGGCCAACACGATGTAATTAACCATCGACCATGTTCTGATCATAAATAAATTACCGCCAATGGTTCCGGCCAGAATGATCAGCGAGAATATCAGGGTATTGAACATGATGACGCGCACATATTTGGGCGAAAGCGGCTGCATTTCCAGTTGTTCGAAATCCGGAAATTCCTGTTCCGGGACGGGGTTATTTTGAAATTCGGACATATTCAGGACACAAACAGATGAAATTTATAATTCTGTAATTTTTTCTGCGCTGCCACTAAGAAATCCACTGGTTCTCACCGAAATCGGGTTTTCTTTTTTCGAGGAAAGCATTTCTGCCTTCTTTGGCTTCGTCGGTCATGTACGCAAGTCGCGTCGCTTCGCCTGCGAAAACCTGCTGACCAACCATGCCGTCGTCGGTCAGGTTCATTGCAAATTTCAGCATACGGATGGAAGTCGGCGATTTGGCCAGGATTTCCTGCGCCCACTGGTAAGCCGTTTCTTCGAGTTCTGCATGAGGAACCACTTCATTCACCATACCCATTTCAAACGCTTCCTGAGCCGAATAATTCCGGCCTAAAAAGAAAATTTCGCGAGCCTTTTTCTGCCCGACCATTTTCGCCAAGTAGGCCGAACCGTAGCCGCCGTCAAAACTCGTCACGTCGGCATCGGTCTGTTTGAAAATCGCGTGTTCTTTGGAAGCCAGCGTCAGATCACAAACCACATGCAGGGAATGTCCGCCGCCAACCGCCCAGCCATTTACCGCCGCAATCACGACTTTCGGCATAAAACGGATCAGTCGCTGTACTTCGAGAATATTCAGTCGGTGACGGCCGTCCTCGCCTACATAACCCTGATGTCCGCGCGCTTTCTGGTCGCCGCCGCTGCAAAATGCATGACCGCCGTCTTTAGGACTCGGACCTTCTCCGGTAAGAATTACAACACCGATGGAAGAATCTTCGTATGCGTCATAAAAGGCATCATACAGTTCGGAAGTGGTTTTCGGTCGGAACGCATTGCGCAGTTCCGGTCTGTTGAACGC
>JAEWOM010000013.1 GCA_023399675.1 Bacteroidota bacterium | reverse complement strand
TCCCAGGCCTGTTTCTGACCCTGCTTAACTTCTTTTTTGGCATCACTGTCAAATTGATCGAGTACCTCGGCGGTAGAAAGAAATTCTTCATTGCCTTCAATTTCCACTGAATAATTCAAAATCCATTCGCGGAACTTCACCAGTCCGTCATATTCACCTTCCCAGGCGAGTCTTTCTTCGTTTTTATATCTTTCGTGCGATCCGGAAGTTGAATGTCCCTGCGGTTGTGTTACCTCAATTACATGAATGACCACCGGAATACTTTCCGTCCTTGCATAATGCTCTGCCTTTGCGTACGCATCGAGCAATGCAGGATAGTCCCAGGATTTCACCTGAATGATTTCACAACCCTGATTTTCACCCTCTTTACGCTGAAAACCTGACAGCATTTCTGCAATATCCACTTTCGCTCTCTGGTTGTGCGTTGGAACCGAAATTCCGTAACCGTCATCCCAGATACTTACAATCATAGGAACCTGCAAAGCACAGGCTGCATTAAGACTTTCCCAGAAATGACCTTCTGCTGTTGAAGCATCACCAATGGTTCCGAAAGCGACTTCATTACCCTGATTAGAAAATTTTTCTGAACCTTCAAAGGACACAGTTTTATAAACTTTAGAAGCCAAAGCGAGACCGAGAAGCCTGGGCATCTGTCCTGCAGTTGGCGAAATATCAGATGAAATATTCTTGAGTTCGGTTAGATTTTTCCAGCTGCCGTCTTCATTCAGTGTTCTGGTAGCGTAATGTCCGTTCATCTGCCGTCCTGCAGAAGCCGGCTCGCGTTCCACCGAAGTATCGGCATAGAGCTGTGCAAAAAAACTTTCAACTGTTACGGCATCTATGGCGAGTGCAAAAGTCTGGTCCCGGTAATATCCTGAACGCCAGTCACCATCGCGGAAAACTTATGCCATTGCGAGTTGCGGAAGTTCTTTTCCGTCTCCAAAAATTCCGAATTTTGCTTTACCGGTCAGTACTTCACGACGGCCCAATAGAGACATTTCGCGCGAAATGCGTCCTAATCGGTAATCGTTGAGCACGGCATTTTTAAAATCCTGAAATGAAACCTGCTGGGTATCTATATAGGTTGTTTGCATAAGAATTTTGGCTTTACACAAAGATAATCTTTTTTTGGAAGGTATAAGAACGCATTGCGGATTTGATAATTTTTTATGAATTTTTTATCAATCTTTTAAAGCGATAATGAAGCAAAAATCAGTAGAAAAAAATTTAAGTTCTGAGAATTTTCTCCATCGATTTTCCTTTGGCCAGCTCATCGATCATCTTATCTAAATACCGAATCTGCTTCATCAGAGGCTCTTCAATCTCTTCGATCCGGTAACCGCAGATCACGCCTGTAATTTTTTCAGCGTTCGGATTCATGTCAGCCTGTTCGAAGAAATCTCTGAACGACGTTTTATTTTCAAGATGCTGGTTCAGCTGTTCTTCGTTGTAGCCCGTTAGCCAGTAAATGATTTCATTTACTTCTTCCTTGGTCCGGCCTTTCTTTTCGGCTTTGGTAATATAGTGCGGATAAACACCTGCGAAAGACATCGCATAAACGCGTTCGTTATTTTTATTATTCATCCCGGAAAATTTATAAAACTAAAACTTACGTTCAATTACGTAGTCCAGCATCAGGTTTAAAGAATGTTTGGCTTCTGAATCCGGAAATTCGTTCAGGATGTTTTTCGCTTTCAGCTGGAAATCTTTCATGACCGTGACAGCATAATCCAGACCGCCCGAACTTTTTACGAATTCAATCAGTTCTTTTACTCTTTTGGAATCGTTGTTATACCTTTTAATGGTATTAAAATAATATTTGCGCTCTTTTTCGTTCGCCGTTTTCAGGGAATGAATCAGCGGAAGTGTCATTTTCTGCTCTTTGATTTCAATACCCACCGGTTTACCAATGACGTTTGCACTCAAATAATCAAACAAATCATCCTTGATCTGAAAAGCCATGCCGGTAAATGTACCGAACTGCATCATTTTGTGGGAAAGTTCTTCGCCAGCACCGTTGGAACGGACCCCGATTTCGCAACAGGCGGCAATCAGCGTCGCAGTTTTCTGTCTGATAATTTCGTAATAAACCTCCTCGGTAATATCGAGTTTTCTTGCTTTTTCGAGTTGCAGCAGTTCACCTTCAGACATTTCACGGATCGTTCGGGAAATCACAGCCAGTAAATCGTAATCTTTGTGGTCTGTGGAAAGCAGTACCGATTTGGAGAGCAGATAATCGCCCACAAGAACGGCGATTTTATTTTTCCAGAGTGCATTGATCGAAAAGAAGTTTCGTCTTTTGTAGCTTTCATCCACCACATCGTCATGTACAAGTGTCGCAGTATGAATCAGCTCTATCATGGAAGCGCCGCGATACGTTCTCGCATTGACCTCTCCTATCAGTTTAGCGCACAGAAAAACAAACATCGGACGCATCTGTTTTCCTTTGGTGGTAACAATAAATCGGGTGACTTTGTCCAAAAGAGGAACATTGCTCTGCATCGATTCATAAAACTTCCTTTCGAAAAGTTTCATTTCACCTTTTAT
>JAEWOM010000251.1 GCA_023399675.1 Bacteroidota bacterium | reverse complement strand
GGAAACCGGAGAAATTCTTTTCAACTCTTTGGTTGCGCACGGAAAGAATACGGGAGAAGAGTTTGCCACGAAATTTTCCAATACGGAAAGTTCTCTGCAAAGCAGTATGGGCTTCTATCTTACCGATGCCACTTATCATGGTGAAAACGGTTATTCGCTGAAACTTTTAGGTATGGACAGCGGTTATAACGATGCCGCGCTGAAAAGAGCAGTAGTAATGCACGGGGCTGACTACGTAAGTGAAGAATTTGCCGCAAAGCATAAGAGAATCGGCAGAAGTTGGGGTTGCCCTGCTGTTCCGAGAGCGCTTGCTGAACCGATCATCAACACAATCAAAGGAAAAAACGTACTGTTTATCTATTATCCGGATCAGAAATATTTAAGCACTTCAAAATGGCTTAATGCTTAATATTCAATTCATTATAAAGCAAAAAGGAACTCATTATGAGTTCCTTTTTTGTGTACATCGTTTATAGATCAGAACTTCACATCAAGTCCCAGATAAACGTTCAGCGGCATGATCGGCGCATACACCATTCCACCGTCAAAATAGTTTCCGAAAGGATTCTGTGCGTCGATTATCGGATTTTTCTGCGTATAAGAAGTCAGATTTTCTGCACCTGCGTAAATTCGTAGTCTGTTGCTGAAATCTTTAGCGATCTGGGCGTTCCAGGTCATATAAGGATCGGAATAGGCCGGCAAATCAAAAGCTGCCGGATTACCCTGCATTTCAGGAAGCCTTTGCTTCCCAACCAGATTGAACGTGGTATCAAACGACCAGAATCCGCCTTTTTCATTCTTGCCGGTAGCAAATGCGAAATTCAGGAATCCTCGGTGTTTTGCCATAAACGGAACTTCCCTTCTTCCTGTTGCATAATCTGCCTGAACATCATAGAATTTATAAGCTAACCGAACATCGAAATTTTTCACCGGTGAAAAATCCCACTGCGTTTGGAAACTGTTTGCCCATGATTTGCCGTCAAGATTGTAAAATGCAATCGTATGTGGCGACTGGTCCAGATCGATAAGCACCTGATCCTGGAAATCGGTACGGAAAAAATCGGCGACAATCATCGAACTGTTCCCGAACAGTCTGAATTCCTGCTGCAGGCTGGCACCGTAATTCCAGGCGATCTCCGGTCTTAAACCATAAATTTCGCCGTTGTTCTGCTGAATATCGATAAAACGGTTGGATGCGAAATACGCCTGGCTTTCTGCAAAGATATTGGCCGTTCGGAAACCGCGTCCTGCGGACAATCGAAGAATTGTTTTAGGCGCAATATCGTACTTGAAATTTACGCGAGGTGTGAACTGTGTTCCTGCAAGATTGTGAAAATCCGCTCTGGCACCGGCAACAACCGTGTATTTCAGACCTGTCAGCGTGTATTCGAAGAACACCCCGGGCACGGTTTCAGTACGTTTGAAATTTTGGTTTAAATAGTCTTCGTTATAATTGTCGTAAAGAAAACTTGTACCTGTTTTATATTTATGATTGGTGTTTCCGATAATACTTTCGAAAATCAGATTGGCAAAATAACTGGTCTGCTTGCCAGAATAATCTCTCAAGCCGAAGAAACTGTCCTGCTGATGATATGTGAACTGGTTCATCAAACCAATGCTTTGATACGGTTTGTCTTTAAAAATATGCCCGGTTTTATTCCATACCTGAAATCTCGAAATATCGATTCCCACTCCGTACGCCTGTTGCTCGCTCTGGTCGTAACGTCTGTTGAAATCCATTTGACCGGACTGTCTTTTGTCCTGAACAAAATTAATTCCGAAATGCGAACCCCAACCTGTATGGTCTAAGTCATTGTAGTCCAGTAAATAAGCTGCATTCAGCTGTGTTCCGGTCGGTTGGTCCAGAAAGCCGTCGCCATTATAATCCATTTTGGCCAGCGTGCCGTTTCAATGAAGCATAATGGTGTTAGCCCAGTGTTCAGAAAGTTTCGAAGTATGGGTGATGTTGGCTTCCGTTCTAGCATTGATATCTGCAAAGAGATTCAGCGTCGTTTCAGGTTCTGTCTTAAATTTCAGAAGTTCTGTATTGATTTGTCCCGTGATGCTTTCGTATCCATTGGTCACCGTTGAACCGCCTTTTGTCAGCTGAATTCCGCCAATCCACCTTCCGGGTATCAGGTTAAGTCCGTAAGGTGTTGCAAGGCCGCGGATTTCCGGCAGCAGTTCCTTGGTCAGCGACGTGTATTTTTGGTCTAAACCAAGCATTTTAAGCTGTTTTGTACCGGTTACTGCATTAGAGAATGAGACGTCGACCGTTGCGTTCGTTTCGAAGCTTTCAGAAAGATTACAGCACGCAGCTTTCAGCAGTTCCTTCTGGCCGATATTGAATGTAAGATCGGCGGATTTTCTGCTGAGCGCTGTGGCTTCCTGCTCTTTGGTAATTACCACGCCTTCAATGGATTGATCGAAATGATCTTCATGCTGAAGCATCGCTTCGCGCTGGTTTATTTTCCGTTCAGTTTCTGTTTCGAACTGCATCGGGTTCGTTGCATGTCCGTCCAGCAGTTTTACCTGCTCACCTTCAGCAGGGAATTTTGCGTTGCGGTCGTAAAGACAGCATTTCGGAAGTGCAGCATAAGTGCTGTCCGAGGTTTTATATTTCTCATTGTCATGGCCTGCATCTGCCAGTTTTTTGAGTAAATCATCTGCCGACAGTTTAGCTTCATCAAAATGAACCGACAGCGTTTGCGTCTGCACTGACCAGGAAGCGCTTTCTGCACCCCATTGCAACGCAGTATTTTCAATTCTGGATTTACACTGTACACAGTTACCCTTCACGAAAAAATCCTGACTCTGGTTTTGGACTTGTGAATGCTGCTGAACGGTATGGCCTGTTCCCGGAATCGGGGAAGAACGGTCGTAATGGCAGCAGCCCGGCAGTGCGTCGTAGACTTCCTGTGTTGTGCGGTGTTTTTCGTTGTCGTGCCCAACTTCTGCAATTTTTTTCAAGATTGAATCAGAAGAAGTTTTAGTCGGATCGAAATCCATTGTCAGAAGCTGCGTTTCAGCATTCCATTGGGCGGATGCAGCT
>JAEWOM010000229.1 GCA_023399675.1 Bacteroidota bacterium | reverse complement strand
GATTACTATTTTATGATGGGTGATAACCGCGACGGTTCTCTCGATGCCCGATTTTTCGGTTTCGTACCGGAAACGCATATCGTTGGAAAGCCGATGTTTACCTGGATGAGTTTACAGGGCGCTTTCGCTGACCAGAGTTCGCATGTTCAGGCTCCATTCAAGGTCCGTTGGGACAGAATGTTTAAAGCTACAAACACCGGTGATGTAAATAAAACATCGTACTGGTGGCTAGCTGCTGCAATTCTCATTCTGTTTTTTGGCTGGGAGTTTTTTGCTAAATTCTTCAGAAAAAAGAAAGAGGACGATACTGATCTGTAAGCATTCATGGACATTTTATTACCTGCATTTTATCTTCCGCCTGTTGAATGGTTTGCGGTGTTTTTGAATGAAAATCATGACGTCGCACTTGAACAGTTTGAAAACTTCCCGAAACAGACTTTCCGGAACCGAGCGAATATCTTTGGTGCCAACGGAAAACTGTCGCTGATCATTCCGATTGCGCATACCGGTAAAAGAGTCTTGAAGGATATTGAAATTTCTTATGCTGAAAACTGGCAGAACCTGCATTTGAAATCAATCAAAACTGCATATCAAAGTTCTCCTTATTTCGAATATTATGAAGATCGGATTGAAAAGATTTTCAGTACCAGGCCAAAGTATCTTTTGGATTACAATTTGCATGTACTGTCTGTCATTCAGGAAATTCTGAAAACAGATAAAGAATATAAACTCAGTGAAATGTACGAAGGAAGGCCCTCGGCTACGGATTTTCGTGGATTATTTTCTGCAAAGAAAGATTCTGAAAACGAATTTCCGGAATATTTTCAGGTGTTCAGCGACCGTTTGGGATTTATAGAAAATCTGTCAATTATTGATCTTATCTGTAACAAAGGACCTGAATCGTTGACATATATCAAAAATCTAAATATTTAATTAATACATTTAAATGAAAAAAATTCTCATAGCAGCTTCGTTCCTGTCCATTATCGGTACAGTGACAGCACAGCAGACAGTTGATCCGTTAAAGGATAATGATCTGAAAACGTGGTATCACAAAGATTATTCTTCAACTAAAGTTTACGGTGTAAATACTGCAAATGCCTATAAATACCTCGAATCGAAAGGTCTGAAGCCGAAAACAATTGTTGTTGGGGTATTGGACAGTGGTGTAGAGGTAGATCATCCGGGTCTTGCAAAAAATATGTGGAAGAATCCGAATGAAGTTCCGAACAACGGTAAAGATGATGATAAAAACGGCTATATCGATGATGTGTACGGCTGGAACTTTATTGGTGGGAAAAACGGTGACATCAATCACGATAATCTGGAAGTTACTCGCATGGTGAAGAAATATCAGTCGGTTTTTGAAGGTCCGAATACTGCGACGAACAAAGCTAATCAGGCAAAAATGCCGGAGGAGTTTGCCATGTATATGCTTTCCAAAGAAATCTACAACAAGAAAGGAAACGAGGCAAAGATGCAGTTTGAGCAGATCGGCATGATGAAGAAACTGATTCCGACAATGGTTACTTTACTGAACGGAAAAAATTTCACTGCTGAAAACGTAGCCGCAATCAAACCCACAAACCAGAATGAAGCAATTGCTGCAGGGGTGATGAAAAACATCGTTCAGGATCCGTCGTTGGCAGGTAAGAGCGCAGCAGAATTTAATACCGCAATCAGCAAGGAATTCGATGATTACCTGAAACATTTCGAAAGCCAGGCGAGCAAGCATTATAATCTGGATTTCGATCCGCGCGCAGAAATCGTGGGTGACAACTACGATGATTACAGCGAAAGATTTTACGGAAACAACAATTACGAAGGACCGGATGCAAACCACGGAACGCACGTTGCGGGTATTATTGCCGGGTACGCACACGGAAGTGAGGTTCAGTACGGAGTTGCTTCAAAAGTTGCCAAGATCATGACCGTAAGAACAGTTCCGGATGGTGACGAAAGAGATAAGGATGTTGCAAATTCCATCAGATATGCTGTGGACAACGGTGCGAAAATCATCAATATGAGTTTCGGAAAATCTGTCTCTCCGGGCAAAAAACACGTTTGGGATGCGTTTAAATATGCAGAAAGTAAAGGAGTACTTTTGGTAAAAGCAGCCGGAAACGATAATAACGACATTGTTGAAAACGTAGCTTATCCGACCAACTATGAAACTACAACCGCTGAAAAACCGCTGGTTTCAAATATGATTGTTGTAGGAGCAAGTACAAACGATGCGGAAATGCTGAGAGCAAGTTTCTCCAACTATAACCAGAAGCACGTAGACGTTTTCGCTCCGGGACAGGAAATTTATTCAACAGTACCGGACGGCAAATATGAATATGCACAGGGAACTTCAATGGCTTCACCTGTTGTGGCAGGAGTTGCTGCAGTGCTGCTTTCTTACATGCCGAATTTAACGCCGGCTCAGATTATTGAATCGCTGGTGAATACTTCCAATAAATCAACAGTGAATGCGATGCTGAAAACAAATACCAATAACCGTTTTGATATGATTTCGAGAGCGGGTGGTGTTGTGGACGCACGTAAAGCTGCAGAATATGCATATACCAATTTTTACCAGACAGGTAAAGCTAAGCCTGCTGCAAAAAAAGTGGCGAGAAAGTAAAAATTTTCGTTAATCTTGCAACCAAAAGAAAAAAGTCCGCACAGAGCGGGCTTTTTTTGTAAGAAAACAGCAGATGGCACGATTTTTTGATTTTGACAAATCAAATTAAACAGAATGAAAAAATTAGTACTAATGGGAATGGTCGGTGCACTTTGCACGGTTTCCTGTAATACAGTGTAAAAAGGCGCAACCGCACAGAACCAACGGGCAGAATTTCTGCAGATGAAAGGTGACTGGCAAATCTCCAGCGTTAATCACGATGATAATTTAAGAATCAGACCGTTTGATGAAAATGCAGATGCACAGTGTTTCGTAGGAAGTACCTGGCGACTGATACCCAATAACTATTCAGGCAGCTATACGCTCAATGGCGGTGATGGCTGTCCGGCATTAACGCAGCCAATCAAATTTGAAGTTGTACAGGGTAATATCTTTCAGTTCAAGAAAATTGCAGACGGAACCAAAGCCAAACAAAATGAAGTGGGATATAATATGACCTTGCTGAGCCAAACCAATGACAGCTTTTCATTGCAGCAGTCGGTTCCTTTTGAAGGAGAGATGGTAAATGTGGTGTACAATTTTATCAGAACAGGAAAATAAAAAATCAAATAAATTATCAGTTATGAAAAATAGTAAATTGAATATCGCAGGTGCGTTTCTAACGGCTGCTTTAATGCTTACCAGTTGTGAAACAATCCAGAATACCAACCACCAGCAGCGTGGTACTGTTGTAGGTGCTTCTACAGGTGCTGTTTTGGGAGGTGTACTAGGTAACAATGTAGGTAAAGGTGGAAATGCACCGGCCGGAGCTGTTCTGGGTGGTATTATCGGTGGTGTCGCAGGTAATGTGATCGGCAGAA
>JAEWOM010000076.1 GCA_023399675.1 Bacteroidota bacterium | reverse complement strand
AGCCCAAATTGTTGAATACATACATCACCAGATCGATAACATTCTCGAACTCGCCCAACAGCTGATCCGGTGTACAGAAAAGGTGCGCATCATCCTGGGTGAAACCGCGAACTCTGGTAAGTCCATGCAGTTCACCGGACTGTTCATAACGGTACACGGTACCAAATTCGGCATATCTTTTCGGTAAATCACGGTACGACCATTGACCGACTTTATAAATCTCGCAGTGGTGCGGACAGTTCATCGGTTTCAGGAAAAATTCTTCACCTTCGTTCGGCGTTTTGATGGACTGAAAAGAGTCGGCACCATATTTTTCGTAATGTCCTGAAGTTTTATACAGGTCAATATTTCCGATATGTGGTGAAAGCACGAATTCGTAACCTGCTTTTTTCTGGGCTTCGGAAAGGAAGTTTTCCAGTTTTTTTCTCAAGGCGGTGCCCTTTGGAAGCCACAGCGGTAATCCGGCACCCACTTTTTCCGAAAAGGCAAAAATACCGAGTTCTTTACCGAGTTTACGGTGATCGCGGCGCTTCGCTTCCTCGAGTTTTTCAAGATACTCTGTGAGTTCTTTCTGTTTCGGGAATGAAATTCCGTACACGCGTGTAAGCTGCGGATTATTTTCGTTTCCGCGCCAGTAAGCACCTGCAGCATTCAGGATTTTAACCGCTTTTACAATTTCGGTGGAAGGGATATGGCCACCACGGCAAAGGTCCGTGAAATTGTCGTGTGTACAGAATGTAATTTCACCGTCATTCAGATTTTGAATGAGTTCGGTTTTATACGGATTATCGGCATATTCTTTCAGCGCATCTGCTTTTGAAACTGCGTAAAGATTGAAATGAGCATCTTTTCTGGCATTTTCGAGCATTTTCTTCTCGATTTTTTCAAAATCCTTTTCACTTAAAGTTTCTTCACCAAAATCGACATCATAATAGAAACCATTCTCGATAGCAGGGCCAATCGTGAGTTTTGCATTCGGATAAAATTCGGTTATCGCCTGTGCGAGAAGGTGTGCAGAGGAATGCCAGAACGCTTTTTTACCCAAATCGTCATTCCAGGTGAGCAGCTGTACTGTTGAGTCCTCCGAAATCGGAGTGGTTATTTCCACTTGATTGCCGTTAACCAGTGCAGAAATCGTATTTCTGGCAAGACCTTCACTGATTGATTTTGCAATCTCCAGCGCGGAGATTTCGTGATCATACTGCCTGATGCTACCGTCCGGAAGCGTAATATTTACCATGGAAATTCTACTTTATTTACAATTTGCAAAAATACGGATTTATGCAGAAATTAAGAATAAAAAATGCCGCTTTTCAGCAGCATTTTCGGTTAGTTTTGTTCGGTATTGTCGGTTTTTCCGGTTTCCGTCTGTTCCGACGTTTTTTTAATCTGTTCTTCTGCTTTATTTCCTTTTTCCGGAATTTTCTGTGACGATGCAGGAATATTGGCTATATCCTGATTCTCCTTCGTGATTTCTGATTTTTCCGGCTGTTCCGGCTTTTTATTTCTGTTGTCTTCCATCGTTATACAAATGATTTATAGATTATTTAGCGGCAGTGTATTGGTTCGGTCAACGATTTCGTAATTCAATGCTTTGGCAAGAACGAGAATATTGTTGAGATTCTCTTTCAGCTGTTTGCTTCCGTCTTCACGCAGTTTTTTCTGATCGACTCGACGAAATGCATCATCTTTCGCGCTCTGTGTTACTTTTTTTATCTGGTTTTCATCGATTCTGTTAAAAAAACTGTCGTCCATGCTTTGAATTTCTACATTCGGCGAAATCCTGATATCCGCTTCCGGCAGTGATTCAATGATCAGTCGTCTGTTTACAGAATCGACATCGATTTTCATTTTATTGAGGTCATAGGAAACCTGGGCGTTCGTTTTCGTGAATGTAATAATTTCATTCTCTGACACTTTATTTCCCAGAATCTTATACGCAACCTTTGTTCTCATCATGGTGGAAAAATCCTGCTCCATTACCACCATTTTATTCATTTTGGAAATCTGGTTTTTCAGGATATAGTAATCGGTTGCGGTTTCAGGCTCACCGATTTCCGTACATTTTCTAACCGTGAGAAACAGCAGCAGTAAAACGGCCGCTCCCACCAGCATTCCCATCAAAAACTGTTGCCGCTTCAAAATTACTTTTCTTCTTTCTTAAAGAGTTGTTTTACGAAGGAATCATGTTTGCGCACGATGTCGAGAAGATCGCGTTCGATCCATCCGGAAGCCGGCATTTCTGTGATTCGTCCTATTTCTTTGTCGTATTTATGAACGATTATCGTCGGAACCTTGTGAATGTTGTACAGACCTTCTTCACCGGTAGGCGATTCTTTCTTTCTGTTCAGCGCATAAACTGTCAGTTTGTCCATCGGATAATCGACGGTCTCCAGAATTTTCATCAGTCGTGGAAATTCACGGTGGCTGTCGGAACACCAAGTTCCTACAAATACCGTAAGTTTGAATGTTTTGATTTTTTCCTTTTTAAGCTGTTCTATCGCTTCCTGATCCACGGCGTATTCATTCATTTCGGTAAGGTACCAGTCGCTGTACGGTTCAGCACTGAACCGGTCAATCGTTTGCGGACCGAGCATCATTTTTCCGTCGCCGGTTGTTACCACCTCACGGTTCATCACCACTTCCTGGGCAGTGCAGTTCTGCACCGAAATCATTACCGAACACGCTATAACAGCAGTCTTGAGTATTTTTATCATAAACTATTTTCCTAAAATTGATTTTAGATCTGCAGCAGAATAATTCTTGTTTTTGAGCACTTTATTATCCGATTTTCTGTGCACGTTATATTTATCGCCGCTTTTTTGATAATAACTTTCTTCACCTTTCGCAGCGTAGAATGCCACAGTTTCCTGCGCTTCTGATTCACTGCAGCAAGCCTTAGTCATGTTTGACCGCTGAACCTCATCAAAAAGCTGACCGAATTTTTCGCCAAGACCAAATTCCAGCACGGCACCACTCAGCACGTACTGAAGATCGCACAGCGCATCAGCAACTTCAGTGATATCGTTCTCTTCAATGGCCTGTTTGAGTTCGTTGAGTTCTTCCTGAAGCAGTAATACCCTTAAGTTGCATCTTTCCTTAGATGGAATTTGAGGGGAATCGAGGATGGGAGCTCCGAATGTACGGTGAAATTCCGCAACCTGATTAAGCGAATCTAATTTGTCCATTGTGATGTTTACAAGCAAATTTAAGTAAAAATAATCAAGGAATTTTCATAAAAAAGCCGCACCTAAGCGGATGCGGCATATTTACTGTTGAGCAAATCTTATTTTGTAATATCGCGACCGATAACCAGTCTTTGGATTTCGGAAGTACCTTCACCAATCGTACAGAGCTTGCTGTCGCGATAGAATTTTTCAGCAGGGAAGTCCTTGGTGTATCCGTAGCCACCAAAAATCTGCACTGCGTTGTTGGAAATTCTCACACATGCTTCAGAAGCATACAGTTTCGCCATTGCCCCTTCTTTGGTCATCTTCTGTTTGTTGTCCTTCAGCGTCGCAGCTCTTCTGATCAGCAGTTCTGATGCGTCCACTTCGGTAGCCATATCTGCAAGCATGAAGTTAATCGCCTGAAATTCTGAGATTGCACGGCCAAACTGATGTCTTTCCTGTGCATATTTCAGTGCCGATTTATAAGCTCCTCTTGCGATTCCAAGAGAAAGCGCAGCAATGGAAATACGCCCGCCGTCGAGAATTTTCATCGCCTGCTTGAAACCTTCGCCTACTTCTCCCAGTCTGTTCGCATCAGGAACACGAACATTATCAAAAATAAGTTCAGCGGTTTCTGAAGCGCGCATTCCGAGTTTGTTTTCCTTCTTTCCTGAAGTGAAACCTTCCATGCCTTTTTCCAGTACGAAAGCAGTGGAATTATTTTTTGCACCTTTTTCCCCGGTACGCGTCATCACGACAGCGATATCACCGGAAATGGCGTGCGTAATGAAATTTTTTGCACCATTGATGATCCAGTCATCACCGTCTTTTACTGCGGTTGTACTCATTCCACCTGAATCTGAACCGGTGTTGTGCTCCGTAAGTCCCCACGCACCGATCACCTGTCCTGAAGCGAGTTTAGGTAACCACTTATGGCGCTGTTCTTCATTTCCAAATTCATAAATATGGTT
>JAEWOM010000063.1 GCA_023399675.1 Bacteroidota bacterium | reverse complement strand
CAAAAACCGATCCCGAAGAGGCGCTAAAAAACTGCAAATCCCTGCTCGTCTGCCCGAAATTCATGAGGCAAAAGTTTGAATGGCATATCGACCGTGAAATTGCAGAAGCCAAGGCGGGCAGAAAAGCACACATGATAGTAAAGGTAAATTCACTGAGCGACCGCGGGTTGATTCTGAAATTATATCAGGCTGCTGATGCAGGAGTTAAAATACAGATCATCGTTCGAGGAATCTATTGTGCTGTAAACAGCGATAAATTCAAGCAAGCCATTGAAGCAGTCAGTATTGTAGACGAATATCTGGAACACGCTCGTGTCATGTATTTTTACAATAAAGGAGCTGAGGACATTTATCTTTCTTCTGCCGACTGGATGACGCGAAACCTTGATTACCGCGTAGAAGCAGCTGTGAAAATAACACAGCAGAATCTGAAAGACGAAATGAAAATGCTGCTTCAGCTTCAACTTGCAGATAATGTGAAAGCCCGTGTACTTGATAAAAAACTCAGGAATAACTATGTCGAGAACAATGGACCGAAATTACGATCGCAGTTGGCAATTTACCGGTATCTGAGGGAAAAAGCAGATGAAATTGCTGCTGCCAAAATTCAGGAAAACAAATAGAGCCCCCGAAACTACACAGCTGATCATCCCGATTTTATTGTTATTTTTGCACTTCTCTTATCCGCAATGATTCAGATCGACGACAAACTGATTTCAGAAGATATTTTCTCCGAGGAATTTGTCTGCAACCTTTCCAAATGCAAAGGCGCATGCTGCGTGGAAGGCGATGTCGGCGCACCGCTCGACCGCGAAGAAACAGCCATTCTTGAGAGAATTTTCGATCAGGTAAAACCCTATCTTCGTCCGGAAGGTGTAAAAGCGCTGGAAGAACAGGGGACCTGGACAGTTGATCCGCTGGACAACGATTTTGTAACACCGATGGTAAATGGTGAGGAATGCGCTTATGTTATTTTCGACGAAAAAGGAATTACCAAATGCGGAATAGAAGAAGCTTATGAAGATGGGGCTGTCGACTGGCAGAAACCGATTTCCTGCCACCTCTACCCAATCCGCGTAAAAGAATATTCCGGTTTTACAGCATTGAACTACGACCGCTGGCCGATTTGCAGAGATGCATGTACACTCGGCAAAGAACTTCAGGTGCCGGTGTACAAATTTTTAAAAACTCCGCTCATCAGAAAGTACGGTGAAGAATTTTATGAAACGCTGACCGCAGCGGCCGAAGAATGGGAAAAAGAGTTCGGCTCCTGATCGCTGACCCTGGATTGCTGTGATAATTTCACGCTTTACTAAAATACTACTGTACAGGATAATTTCTGCAGAATATGGATAAAAGAATACTGAGAAGCTCAATTTTCCGACACCTCGACGGTATTGTCACCGTGCCAATTGCGGTTGCGCTGCACCGAAAAGGTGTACTGAATTTCATTGCAGAACGAAATTCCTGCACCCTGAGTGAGATCTGTGCGAATTTCCCGTCAAACGAAGGATACATGAATGTGGCACTGCGTGCACTGGCTTCACAGGGATTTATCCAATATAATGTGGACAATCAGAAGAACCGTATTGCTGTTTCAAAAAATGACCGAACCGAAACCTTCACTTCTCTGATTCACTTTTATGAAAAAGTGATTCCGTTTCTGAATGATTCCCTGAAAGATGAATTCGCAGATTTCGAAACGACGGTTTTCAGCGGACATGCACTTGTACTTCAGAATTTTGCTGATATTTTCGCTGAACTGTCGGGATTCGGCGAAGATTCCGTGCAAAACCAAATGCTGAAACATATTGAAGGCTGTATCGCGGGTCCGGTAATTGTTCATCTCGGTATGAGTGGCATGTTCCACAAATATTTTATGGAAACATCTTTTCAGGCTGCAGAATTTCATAAAGATCCTGAAAATTTCGAAAAAATCCTGGATTTTCTCACAGGGCTCGGCTGGTTTACGAAGAAAGGACAGAACTATAAATTCACCGATACCGGAATTTATTTTGCACGCAGAGCCGCCTCGTACGGTGTTACGGTTTCGTATCTGTCCATGTTCAGCAGAATAGATGAACTGCTGTTTGGGGATCCGAAACGCATTCGCGAAATCGGCGAGGGCACGGACGAAGTGCACGTAAACCGAAAAATGAATGTCTGGGGAAGCGGCGGAGCGCACGGAACATATTTCCAGGTCGTTACTGATTTTATTATTGAGATTTTCAATCAACCGCTTCAATTGCAGCCCAAAGGAATTCTCGACATGGGCTGCGGAAACGGCGCATTTATTCAGCACCTGTTTGAAACAATTGAACGACATACGCTTCGCGGCAGAAACCTCGACGATTATCCGCTTTTTCTGGTTGGAGCCGATTACAACAATGCAGCGCTCAGCGTTACAAGAGCAAACCTGATTAACAATGACATCTGGGCTAAAGTGATTTGGGGCGACATCGGCAACCCGGATCTGCTGGCAAAAGATCTCATGGAAAATTATGAAATCGATCTGTCAGATTTACTGAATATCCGCACCTTTCTCGATCATAACAGAATTTGGGAGATGCCTCAACAAAGTGATCCGGACAGAAGTTCCACTTCAACAGGAGCCTTTTCCTTCCGAGGTGAACGCTTACCTAATAATTTAGTTGAAGAAAATTTAAAGGAACATTTGGTAAAATGGATGCCTTACATCAAAAAGAACGGCCTCCTCGTGATCGAACTTCACACAGTGAATCCTGAACTGGTTTCCGAAAACCTCGGTAAAACTGCGGCTACTGCTTATGATGCTACCCACGGCTTCTCCGATCAGTATATCGT